>DWWO01000042.1 GCA_019119675.1 Candidatus Mediterraneibacter faecipullorum
GTGACTTATTTAAGAATTTTAAGGAGGTGTAACCTATGTCAATCTGTCCAAAGAATAAATCTTCAAAAGCAAGAAGAGATAAGAGAAGAGCTAACTGGAAGATGAGCGCTCCGAATCTTGTGAAATGCAGCAAGTGCGGCGAACTTATGATGCCACATCGCGTGTGCAAAGCATGCGGCGCATACAACAAGCGTGAGATCATCTCTGTTGACTAATCTGAAAGCACAGGTAAAAGACGTAAAAACTTTGTGTTTTGCGTCTTTTTTTTGTTGATTTTTATATTGTTTTCCAGTAGAATGATTTCAGTAGTGTTAGGAGGAGAGAAAATGTCTGAGATTACGAAAGTTGCCCTTGACGCGATGGGCGGGGATAATGCTCCTGTTGAGATCGTAAAGGGTGCTGTAGAGGCAGTACAGAAGAGGAAAGACATTCAGATCTTGCTGACAGGTCAGGAGAATGTGATCAAAAATGAACTCGCAAAGTATACCTGGCCTGAGAACCAGATCAAGATCGTCAATGCCACGGAGGTGATCGAGACTGCTGAACCGCCGGTAAAGGCAATCCGCGGAAAGAAAGATTCTTCTATCGTGGTTGCGATGAAGATGGTAAAGAACGGAGAGGCTGACGCATTTGTATCTGCCGGAAGCACGGGAGCTGTCCTTGTAGGAGGTCAGGTGCTCGTGGGCAGGATCAAAGGTGTAGAGAGGCCGCCGCTTGCCCCTCTTTTTCCGACACTGACAGGAGTATCGCTCCTGATCGACTGCGGGGCGAATGTTGACGCCCGCTCGTCTCATCTCGTGCAGTTTGCCAAGATGGGATCCATCTATATGGAGAGTGTGATGGGAAAAAAGAATCCTACAGTCGGCATTGTAAATATCGGTGCGGAGGAGGAGAAGGGAAACGCCCTTGTCAAAGAGACATTTCCGCTTCTCAAGGCATGTAAAGATATCAATTTTGTCGGCAGCGTGGAGGCGAGGGAGATCCCGTACGGCAAAGTGGACGTGGTCGTCTGCGAGGCATTTGTCGGGAATGTGATCCTCAAACTCTACGAAGGTGTAGGCGGAGCCCTCATCAAAAAAGTAAAACAGGGAATGATGTCCAGTCTTCGCAGCAAGATCGGCGCGCTTCTTGTGAAGCCGGCTCTCAAGGCCACCCTGAAAGACTTTGATGCCAGTGAGTACGGCGGTGCGCCGCTTCTGGGCTTAAAAGGTCTCGTAGTCAAAACCCATGGAAGTTCTACTTCCACGGAAATATGTAATTCCATTATCCAGTGCGTCACATTTAAAGAGCAGAAGATCAATGAGAAAATAAAAGCAGCAATACAGGAGACGCAGGAAGAAATCAAAGAGAGCGAGTAGAGTAAGGAGGATCTGATTATGGAATTTGAAAAACTTCAGGACATTATCGCGGACGTGCTCAATGTTCAGAAAGAGGAGATCAAACCGGAGACAACATTTGTAGACGATCTCGGCGCGGATTCCCTCGATATTTTCCAGATCATCATGGGGATCGAAGAGGAGTTTGATATTGAGATCGATAACGACGAGGCTGAGAAGATCGTAACCGTACAGGATGCGGTAGACCAGATCAAAAAAGCAGTGGAATAAGTAAAGAGTCTACTATATGAAATGAAAAAGCCCACAGGGGCTTTTTCGTTTTCATAAGAAAATGTGAGGAATATGGATACTAAATTAAAAGAATTGGAAAAGAAGACAGGATATACATTTCGGGATTTCTCTCTCTTGAAGCAGGCAATGATGCACAGCTCCTATACCAATGAGAAGCATCTTCCCAAATACAGATGTAACGAGAGGCTGGAATTTCTCGGGGATGCGGTGCTGGAGCTGGTATCCAGCGAGTATCTTTTTAAAGAATCTCCGCATACTCCCGAGGGAGAGCTGACAAAGACCAGGGCAAGTATGGTGTGCGAACCGTCCCTGGCACTCTGTGCGAGAGACATCGGTCTCGGTGACTATCTTCTTCTCGGAAAAGGAGAAGAGGCTACAGGGGGAAGGGAACGGGATTCCGTCACTTCTGATGCGATGGAGGCGCTGATCGGCGCTGTCTATCTGGATGGTGGTTTTACTAGTGCAAAAGAGTTCATCCGGCGGTTTATTCTGACGGATCTTGAGGATAAAAAACTCTTTTATGATAGTAAAACTATCCTTCAGGAAATGGTACAGGCGAAAAAGAACGGGGAGATCACCTACCATCTTGTGAGCGAGCAGGGGCCTGACCATAATAAGTCTTTTGAAGTGGAAGTGCAGATCAAAGGTACAGGTTACGGCCGCGGCATAGGACGGACGAAAAAATCTGCGGAGCAGCAGGCTGCTTACCAGGCAATCCTGAAGCTCAGAAAACAGAGATAAAGCAGGTGTTATATGTATTTAAAAAACATTGAAGTGCAGGGATTTAAATCCTTTGCAAACAAGATAAAATTTGATTTTCACAATGGCATTACCGGTATTGTGGGACCGAATGGAAGCGGCAAGAGTAATGTGGCGGACGCTGTACGATGGGTTCTCGGCGAGCAGAGAGTCAAACAGCTCCGTGGAGGGAGCATGCAGGATGTGATCTTCTCCGGTACGGAGAACAGGAAGCCGCTCAGTTATGCCTCTGTAGCCATTACGCTTGACAACTCTGACCATAAGCTTCCGGTAGATTTTGAGGAAGTGACAGTGACCCGTAAGCTGTATCGTTCCGGTGAGAGTGAATATCTGATCAATGGGGCGGCCTGCCGTTTAAAGGACATCAATGAAATGTTCTATGATACGGGAATCGGAAAAGAGGGATATTCTATCATTGGACAGGGGCAGATCGACAAGATCTTAAGCGGAAAGCCGGAAGAGCGCAGGGAACTTTTTGACGAAGCGGCGGGAATCGTAAAATTCAAACGCCGTAAGAATCTTTCTCTGAAGAAACTTGAAGAAGAGCGCATGAATCTGACGCGTGTCAACGACATCCTTTCGGAGCTGGAGAAACAGCTGGGGCCCCTGGAGAGACAGTCGGAGACGGCAAAGGAATATTTAAAGAAAAAAGAAGAATTAAAGACGTACGATATCAATATGTTCCTTTTGGAAGAGGAACGCCTGAGAGAGCGGATCAAGGAACTGGAAGAAAAGTATGAGACCGCATCCACTGAAATGGAAGAGTCAAACGAGCGCTATGACAGGATGAAAGCAGAGTATGAGGCCATTGAGGAGGAAGTAGAGGAGATTGACCTTGCCATTGAGACTGCCAAAACCCAGCTCAATGAGACGAATCTGCTGAAACAGCAGCTCGAAGGGCAGATCAATGTCCTTAAAGAGCAGATCAATACGGTGCGGATGAATGATGAACACTATGGAAACCGTGCCAATACGATCCATGTAGAGATCGATACAAGACAGGAACAGAAAAGAACGCTTGCAGCTGAGAAAACGGAAGTGCAGGATCATCTGAACAGTGCGATCGCCCAGGACAGCGAAGCACGGGAAGGGCTGATCGAAATACAGAGCCACATTGCGGAGCATACGGCCCGGATCGAGAGGAAAAAGCAGGAGATCATGGATCTTCTCGGAAACAGGGCGTCCACACAGGCGAAGATCCAGCACTATGATACTACTAAGGATCAGATCACGGCCAGAAAGGCAGAGCTTGCCCGCAATATACTGGAAGTATCGGAAGAGGGAGAACGTCTGGCAGAACGTCTCAGGGAGTATGAGAAAGAACTGGAAAAAGTACAGGAGACAATCCGGAGATATAATGCCCGGATCACGGAAAATGAGCAGCAGATCGAGAGTCTCCAGAAAGAACTGAGCGAGAAACAGGAGAAGCTGCGGATCGGGCAGACGGCTTATCACAGGGAATCCTCCCGCCTGGAATCTCTGAAAAATATCACAGAGCGTTATGACGGTTACGGAAACAGTATCCGGAAAGTCATGGCGAATAAAGACCGGGAAAAGGGCCTGATCGGCGTAGTGGCTGATATCATCAAAGTAGATAAGGAATATGAGATTGCAATTGAGACGGCTCTGGGAGGCAGCATCCAGAATATTGTCACTGACAATGAGGATACGGCAAAACGGATGATCGCATTTCTGAAGAAAAACAAATTCGGGCGTGCTACTTTCCTTCCGCTCACCAGTATGCATGGCGGCGGAGGTGTCCGTACCCCGGAAGCATTAAAAGAACCCGGTGTGATCGGTCTTGCAAACACTCTTGTCCATGTGGAGGATCGCTTTACAGGTCTGGCAGACCAGCTCCTGGGACGGACGATCGTGGTGCGCACCATTGATGACGGTATCACCATTGCAAGAAAGTACCGTCAGTCACTGCGACTGGTCACTCTTGAAGGCGAGCTGATCAATCCGGGCGGCTCCATGACCGGAGGTGCTTTCAAGAATTCCAGTAATCTCTTAAGCCGCAGACGCGAGATTGAGGAATTCGAGAAGACTGTTGCATTATTAAAGGCCGACATGGATGCAATGGAGAAACAGGTAAGCGAAATAAAGACGGCCCGGGCATCCTGCTATAATACGGTCGATGAAATACAGAAAGAGCTGCGCAAAGCTTCTGTCCTTGAAAATACAGAAAAGATGAATGTAGAGCAGACCCGGGTCCGTCAGCGTGAGGCGCAGGAGAGGTTTGAACGGTTCCGCGAGGAACAGTCAAATCTGGAGAGGCAGCTTTTGACTATCGCTGAGAATGAAGAGTCTATCCAGATGGAGCTGGAGACATCACAGAGTCTGGAGCAGGAATTAAATGCCGAGATTGAAATGCTGCAGAAAAATCTGGAGAATGAGAAAGAGGAAGAGAGTACAAGACTGAAAGAATCAGAAAAAGTACATCTTGCACTGGCAGGCTTTGAACAGCAGAATGCGTTTATTGAAGAAAATATCGCGCGTATCAATGAAGAGATAGAGAAGTTTGAGGCGGAGTTGAAAGAACTTGACCGGAATAAGGACAGTGCATCTGAGGAAATCCGGGAGAAAGAAGCTAAGATCAGTGAACTGCGGCAGACGATAGATGATTCGAAAGATCTTTATAGTGAGATTGAAAAAGAGATCGGGGAGCAGAGCAGTAAAAGAGAAGAGCTGAACCGGAAACACAAGGATTTCCTCAAGATGCGTGAAGAACTTTCAAAACACATCTCGGCTCTTGACAAAGAGTGTTTCCGACTGAACAGCCAGAAAGAATCCTACGAGGCATCTTCCGAAAAGCAGATAAATTATATGTGGGAGGAATATGAGATCACCTACAATCATGCCATGGAGCTCAGGAATCCGAATCTTACGGATCTTAGTCTCATGAAACGCCAGATCCAGACGTTGAAAAACGAGATCCGGCAGCTGGGAACCGTCAATGTAAATGCTATCGAGGACTACAAAAATGTGTCTGAGAGGTATGAATTTCTTAAAGGGCAGCATGATGATCTCGTGGAGGCAGAAGCAACACTGATCCAGATCATTGACGAGCTGGATTCTGCCATGAGAAAACAGTTCAGTGAACAGTTCAAACGGATCGCAGATGAGTTTAACATCGTATTTCGTGAACTTTTCGGCGGAGGAAAGGGAACTCTGGAGCTGATGGAGGACGAGGATATCCTTGAGGCAGGAATATGCATTATCGCGCAGCCGCCGGGCAAGAAACTTCAGAATATGATGCAGCTCTCAGGAGGAGAAAAAGCGCTGACTGCGATCTCACTGCTGTTTGCGATCCAGAATCTGAAGCCGTCGCCCTTCTGTCTCCTGGATGAGATCGAGGCGGCTCTGGATGACAATAACGTGACCAGGTTTGCCCGGTATCTGCATAAGATGACAAAATATACCCAGTTTATCGTGATCACACACCGGCGCGGAACGATGTCGGCCGCAGACCGGCTCTACGGTATCACAATGCAGGAGAAAGGTGTATCTACACTTGTTTCCGTTGACCTGCTGGAAAACGAGCTGGTATCCTGAGAAATGGAGGACAATAAGATGGAAGAAAAAAAGGGTTTTTTTAAACGTCTGGTATCAGGACTTACAAAGACAAGAGATAATATCGTATCCGGAATGGACAGTATTTTTCATGGATTTTCCAAGATCGATGATGATTTCTATGAAGAACTGGAAGAGACTCTGATCATGGGAGATCTTGGGGTCCGCGCTACAATGAACATCCTGGATGACCTGAAAGAAAAGGTACGCGAACAGCACATTAAAGAGCCGATCGAGTGCAGGCAGCTTCTGATCGACAGCATCAGAGAGCAGATGGATGTAGGAGAGACAGCATATGAATTTGAGGACCGCACTTCTGTTGTCTTTGTGATCGGTGTCAATGGTGTGGGAAAGACTACAACGATCGGTAAACTGGCCGGAAAATTGAAAAATCAGGGCAAAAGAGTTGTGATCGCGGCTGCAGACACATTCCGCGCGGCGGCCGGAGAGCAGCTGAAAGAATGGGCGAACCGTGCATCCGTTGATATGATCGGCGGTCAGGAAGGGGCGGATCCTGCAGCTGTCATTTATGACGCTGTGGCGGCAGCCAAAGCGAGAAAAGCAGATGTGCTCCTGTGCGATACAGCGGGACGCCTCCACAATAAAAAGAATCTGATGGAGGAATTAAAGAAGATCAACCGTGTGATCGACCGGGAGTATCCGGAAGCCTTCCGGGAGACCCTGGTCGTGCTCGATGCCACGACAGGGCAGAATGCACTGGCTCAGGCGAAAGAATTTAACGAGGTCACGGATATCACAGGTGTCGTGCTGACAAAGATGGACGGGACGGCCAAGGGCGGTATCGCAGTGGCAATTCAGGCGGAACTGGGCATACCGGTCAAATATATCGGAGTCGGTGAGACGATCGATGATCTTCAGAAATTTGATTCCGGAGAGTTTGTAAACGCTTTATTCTACAGGGAAGAGGAATGAGGAGAGATTCATAGAAGACAACAGGAAAGAGGATGATAAGGATGATGACACTGGAGAAATTTGAAGAGGCGAGCGAACTGGTCAAACGGGTCACAAACCCGACCAAACTGATCCGAAGTGAATACCTGAGCGAGCAGACGGGTGGTAAAGTCTATCTGAAACCGGAAAATATGCAGCATACCGGGGCGTATAAGATCAGAGGTGCATATTACAAGATCAGCACGATGACAGAAGAAGAAAGAAGCCGCGGACTGATCACTGCATCTGCCGGAAACCATGCGCAGGGGGTGGCGTTCGCTGCCAGGAAATTCGGCTGTAAGGCGGTGATCGTCATGCCCACAGTGACACCGCTGATCAAAGTGAACCGGACGAAGAGTTACGGAGCGGAGGTTGTCCTTTACGGCGATGTATATGATGATTCTTATGCGTATGCCTGTGAACTGGCTGAGAAGGAAGGTTACACTTTCGTTCATCCGTTCAACGACCTTGATGTGGCGACCGGTCAGGGAACGATCGCCATGGAGATCGTACAGGAACTTCCGACAGTCGATTATATCCTGGTACCGGTAGGAGGCGGCGGATTGATCTCAGGGGTGGCCACACTGGCGAAAATGCTCAATCCAAAGATAAAGGTGATCGGTGCAGAACCGGCAGAGGCGGCGAGTATGACAGTGGCATTAAAAGCAGGAGAAGTAGTGGAGCTTGACGGTGCGAATACGATAGCGGACGGTACTGCAGTGAAAGCCGTGGGAGATAAGATCCTGCCATATGTACAGGAAAATGTAGACGATATGCTCCTGGTAGAGGATGATGAGCTGATCGGAGCTTTCCTCGACATGGTGGAGAACCACAAGATGATCGTGGAGAATTCCGGACTTCTCTCTGTGGCGGCTTTAAAGCAGCTGGATCTTAAAGGAAAGAAAGTGGTCTGCGTCCTGAGCGGCGGAAACATGGATGTTATCACCATGTCTTCCATAGTTCAGCACGGACTGATCCAGAGAGACCGTATCTTTTCAGTATCCGTACTTCTCCCGGATAAACCGGGTGAGCTGGTCCAGGTAGCGAAGACGATCGCTGATGAACAGGGAAATGTCATCAAGCTGGAACACAATCAGTTCGTCAGCACTAATAGAAACGCAGCCGTGGAACTCAGGATCACAATGGAAGCTTTTGGTACAGAACATAAGAACAGGATCCTTGATGCGTTGGAGCGGAACGGATTCCGCCCTAAACTCATCAGTGCAAAGCTGTATTAATTGTTGTAAGGAGCTGTATTATGGATAGGAGAATTCCAAAAAAAGGAGATATTTACAGACATTTCAAGGGCAGAAAGTATAAAATCCTCGATATCGCGGTATGCACGGAGACGGGAGAGGAAATGGTCATTTTTGAGACGGCAGAGGGGACTCGGAAAGTGTTTGCCAGTTTCCTTGAGACATTTTTAAGTCCGCTGGATGTGGGAAAATATCCTCATGCGGATCAGAAGTACCGTTTTGAACTGTGCCGGGACGTAAGCGAAAGTGATATTCTCGGATTAAAACGTCATGGAAATACAACCTCACTGATCCTGGAATTTCTTGATCTTAACGATAATGAAGAACGGGTACAGTTTCTCCAGAAACACCGGCCTGAGATTGATGCAAGATTCCTGACTGCAGCAGCTGAAAGCCTGGAATTTGCAGAAAACGCAGAAACGGTCGAAGAAAGGTACGCTGCGCTGATACGTTTCCTGAAAACAAAAAGCAGATATGAAAGCCGGAGGATGAGATAGAAAAATGCAGAGGCCGCATATGGATGAGGTCTCTGCATTTTTCTGGCTCTATATCTGTTCTCCGCGTGCGCGCTTTTCGAGAAGAGAGTGTATTTTGTCAGTCGGATTCATAACAGACCCGATCGTGATATCATGATTCAGCGAATCGATGATAAGGGCAAGGAACTTGCTCATATCTGCGGCTGTAAAATAGGGCTTGTCATACAGTTCCGGCGGAAGATAAGTCAGGTTGGTGGTAATGACTTTGTTGATATAGCCCTTTTCATAGTATTCGTCAAATTTGGCGAATCCATCCGTGAACAATCCGAAAGTAGTGCATACAAAGACACGGCCGGCGTTGCGTTCCTTTATCTGTCTGGCTACATCCAGCATGCTGCCGCCGGAGGAGATCATATCGTCAATAATGATCACATCCTTGCCTTTGACATCATCACCGAGAAATTCGTGTGCGACGATCGGATTCTTGCCATTGACAATGACAGAATAATCACGGCGTTTGTAGAACATTCCCATATCCACTCCGAGGATATTCGAGAGATATACTGCCCTGTGCATTGCTCCCTCATCCGGGCTTATGATCATGAGATGATCCTTGTCCGGGATCAGGTCCGGCACTGCGCGGAAGATTGCTTTCATGAACTGATAGGACGGACTGAAACTGTCGAATCCGCTGAGAGGAATGGCATTCTGGACTCTGGGATCGTGAGCGTCAAAAGTGATGATATTGGAAACGCCCATAGCTGTCAGCTCTTCCAGTGCAAGAGCACAGTCCAGAGATTCTCTTTTTGTACGTTTGTGCTGACGGCTTTCATACAGGAACGGCATGATCACATTGATGCGGTGTGCTTTTCCGGTGGCCGCCGAGATGATTCTCTTTAAATCCTGATAGTGGTCATCCGGCGACATATGGTTTAAGTGTCCGCTTACGGTATACGTGAGGCTGTAGTTGCACACATCTGTCATGATAAAAAGATCTGTACCACGGATGGTCTCTCTTAAGACACCTTTTGCCTCGCCCGTCCCAAAGCGGGGACATTCACAGTCTACCAGATAATTATTCGATCTGTAGTTGACATACAGGGGAGATTCTGATACTTCGTTGATCGTGTTCTGCCGGAAAGAGACTATATAGTCGTTGATCTTCTGACCGAGTTCCCGACAACTCTCCATTGCTACGATCTTCAGCGGAGCAACAGGGAGTGTTTTCTCTAAAAGTTCGATATTTGTGGACATTTTTTTCTCCTGTTATTGAATTATGGTATAAATTTACATATCATTTATATCATTTTTATACTATGAATTCAAGTAGAACAGCCAGAATAACCTTTGCCGGGACGTGGAATTGTGTTATACTTGACAGGAACCAAGAGAGGAGTACGCTATTCTGATATGAAAGAGCATATACACATTGTAAAGAGCATAGTTCCCGGAAGCATTGCAGACGAGATGGGGATTGAACCGGGGGACAGGCTTATATCCATTAACGGACAGGAAATTGAAGATATTTTTGATTATCAGTTTTATTCAGAAGATGAAGAGCTTCTGCTTCTGGTCGAAAAGCCGGATGGCGAGCAGTGGGAGCTGGAGATCGGGAAAGATGCAGATGAAGAGCTTGGGATGGAATTCGGTCCCGGTCTTATGGATGAATACCGTTCCTGCAGGAATAAATGTATATTTTGTTTTATTGACCAGATGCCGTCCGGAATGCGGGATACGCTTTACTTTAAAGATGATGATTCCCGCCTGTCTTTCCTGCAGGGAAATTATGTGACACTCACTAATATGAGCGATCATGATATTGAACGGATCATACGTTATCGTCTGGAACCTATCAATATCTCTTTCCAGACAACGAATCCCGAACTCAGGTGCAGAATGCTGCACAACCGGTTCGCCGGAGACGCCTTGAAGAAAGTGGATCAGCTCTATCGGGGCGGTATTGAGATGAACGGGCAGATCGTGCTGTGTAAAGGAGTCAATGACGGGGAAGAGCTGGAACGGTCGATCAGGGATCTGACCAGTTATCTGCCGCTTCTGAAAAGTGTATCTGTAGTGCCGGTAGGCCTTACAAAATTCAGGGACGGGCTCTATCCACTGGAACCGTTTACAAAAGAAGAAGCAAAGCATGTGCTGGAGACTGTTCACCGGTGGCAGGACAGGATCTATGCAGAATATGGCGTGCATTTCATCCATGCAGGAGACGAATGGTATCTTCTGGCAGAGGAGGAGATACCGGAAGAAGAACGCTATGACGGATACCTGCAGCTTGAAAACGGTGTGGGAATGCTGCGGCTTCTGTTCAATGAATTTGAAGAAGCATACCAGGCCGTCGGAGGGGATGAGAGGGAAAGGACTATTTCTGTTGCTACAGGGCGTCTGGCGTATCCTTATCTGAAGCGGATGGCCGGGAAGATGGAGGAAAAATATCCGAATCTCCGGATCCATGTATATGCTGTCAGAAACGATTTCTTTGGAGAACGAATTACTGTTTCAGGACTTGTTACAGCACAGGATATCATGGCGCAGCTTGCAGGAAAAGAGCTGGGAGAAAGCCTTCTGCTCCCATGCAATATGCTGAAAGCAGACGAGGATATTTTCCTCGATGATTATACGGTGAGCCAGGTGTCCGAAACTTTACAAGTTCCGGTAGTTATTGTAAAATCAAGCGGACAGGATCTGATCGATGCGATCCTGGAAGAAAGGAAAGGTTAAATAAGATGAGTAAACCAGTAGTTGCCATTGTAGGACGCCCGAATGTGGGAAAATCCACACTGTTTAATGTACTGGCCGGTGAGATGATCTCAATCGTGAAAGATACGCCGGGAGTCACAAGAGACAGGATCTATGCGGACGTGACATGGCTGGATAAAGAATTTACTATGATCGACACCGGAGGTATCGAGCCGGACAGTAAAGACGTGATACTCTCCCAGATGAGAGAACAGGCACAGATCGCAATCGATACGGCAGATGTGATCATTTTTATCACTGACGTAAGACAGGGCCTCGTAGATGCGGATTCCAAGGTGGCGGATATGCTCCGGCGTTCCGGAAAGCCGGTCGTCCTTGTAGTAAACAAGGTGGATAATTTTGAAAAATATATGCCAGATGTCTATGAGTTTTATAATCTCGGGATCGGAGATCCGGTGCCGGTTTCGGCTGCTTCCCGTCTCGGGATCGGAGATATGCTGGAAGCAGTTGTGGAACATTTTCCGGAGGGCAGCGGACAGGAAGAAGATGATGACCGTCCGCGTATTGCTATTGTGGGCAAGCCGAACGTAGGAAAGTCATCTATCGTAAACCGGCTGCTCGGCCAGAACCGGGTGATCGTATCCGATATTGCCGGAACGACAAGAGATGCCATTGATACTGCGATCGTCCATAATGGAAAAGAATACGTCTTTATCGACACGGCAGGACTGAGGAGAAAGAGCCGTATCAAAGAGGATCTGGAACGCTACAGCATTATCCGTACCGTGACTGCAGTGGAGCGCGCAGATGTAGTACTTATGGTGATCGATGCGACGGAAGGCGTTACGGAGCAGGATGCCAAGATCGCGGGAATTGCCCATGAGAGGGGAAAAGGTGTTATCATTGTCGTCAATAAATGGGATGCCATTGAGAAAAATGACCGGACGATGAGAGAATATGAGAATGATATCCGTCATGTACTGTCCTATATGCCGTATGCAGAGATCATGTACGTATCAGCGCTTACGGGACAGAGGCTGAATAAGCTGTATGACATGATCGATATGGTGATCGAGAACCAGACTCTGCGTATCGCAACGGGCGTGCTCAACGAGATCATGACAGAAGCGGTAGCGCTCCAGCAGCCTCCGTCAGATAAAGGAAAACGGCTGAAATTGTATTACATCACACAGGTATCTGTCAAGCCGCCGACTTTCGTGATCTTTGTCAATGACAAGGAACTGATGCACTTCTCATATACAAGATATCTTGAGAACAAGATCAGGGAAGCATTCGGGTTCAGGGGAACCTCTCTGAAGTTCTTTATCAGAGAGAGGAAAGAAAAGGAACAGTAGAGTAAAGGAGCAGTTAAGTTATGGAACGTTTGATCTGTCTTGCAATCGGATATGTATGCGGTCTCTTTCAGACTGGCTATATCGTAGGTGAGATGAGCCATGTGGATATCAGAAAAAAAGGGAGCGGCAATGCAGGAACTACGAACGCACTCAGGGTGCTGGGGTGGAAAGCAGGACTCCTGACGTTTGCCGGGGATGTGATCAAGTGCGTAGTGGCATTTCTGATCGTCTTTTTCATGTACAGGGGAAGCGACTGCCGGCCGCTGCTGACCCTTTATGCGGGAGCCGGAGTTACACTTGGACATAATTTCCCTTTTTATATGAACTTTAAAGGTGGTAAAGGAATTGCCGTGATGGCGGGACTTGTGGTCGTCAACAGTTTCTGGCATCTTCCGATGAGCCTTTTGATGATCCCGATTACACTGGCCTGTTTTCTCATCCCGGTGATCGTGACAAGATACATATCTGTGGGTTCCCTTGCAGCCTATACAGTATTTCTGATCGAGATGATCATCATCGGGCAGGCAGGGTGGCTGGATATGCAGCCGTCATACTGTTATGAGCTGTACATCATTCTCGCTCTGATGACGCTTCTGGCGTGGTACAGACATAAGGAGAATCTTAAGCGTCTTGCAGCCGGGACAGAAAATAAATTCGGATCAAAGAAAAATAAGAGCAAATGATCAAAGGAGGAGTAGGAAATTATGGCAAATGTAGGCGTACTTGGGGCAGGGAGCTGGGGAACCGCGCTGTCAGTTCTCCTTTCAGACAACGGACATCAGGTTACGGTCTGGTCTATTGATGAAAATGAGGTAAAGATGCTCAATGAAAAAAGGGAACACGAGCTGAAACTTCCGGGGGTGAAACTGCCGGATGACATGGTGATCACAGGCGATCTTGAATCAACGATAAGAGGCAGGGATTTTCTTGTACTTGCAGTTCCTTCTCCTTTTACCAGAAGTACTGCGAAGAAAATGTCTCCTTTTGTGGCGGACGGACAGATCATCGTTGATGTGGCAAAAGGGATCGAAGAGTCTACGCTTATGACACTTTCCCGGCAGATTGAGCAGGAAATCCCGCAGGCAGACGTGGCAGTGCTCTCGGGTCCCAGCCATGCGGAGGAAGTGGGACGCAGGCTTCCGACCACCTGTGTGATCGGTGCCAGGACGAAGAAGACAGCAGAATATTTACAGTCAATGTTCATCAGCAATGTGTTCCGCGTCTACACAAGCCCTGACATCCTCGGGATCGAACTTGGAGGATCGCTTAAGAACGTCATTGCCCTGGCAGCAGGAATTGCGGACGGCCTGGGATACGGAGACAATACAAAGGCTGCCCTCATTACAAGGGGCATCGCGGAGATCGCCCGCCTTGGCGTGAAGATGGGAGGAAAGATCGAGACTTTCACAGGTCTGACCGGAATCGGAGATCTGATCGTAACCTGTGCCAGTGTACACAGCAGGAACCGGAAAGCAGGCTATCTGATCGGACAGGGAATGTCTATGCAGGAGGCGATGGATGAGGTGAAAATGGTAGTGGAAGGTGTATATTCCGCTAAAGCCGCAGCTCAACTGGCAAAGAAATATGAAGTGTCAATGCCGATCGTAGATGAGGTCAATGCCGTGCTCTTTGAAGGGAAATCTCCTGCAGAGGCAGTAAATGATCTGATGATGAGAGAATCCCGCAGTGAAAATCATTCGCTTACCTGGGAAGAGTAAAGAAAATGTCATACCCCCGTATTTCTGTGCATACATTGTATCAGCAGAATAAGGGGGTATTTTAATGGATTCATTTCAGGTATACAGGGATATGAAAGCACGTACAAACGGAGAAATATACATCGGCGTCGTAGGGCCGGTGAGGACAGGCAAATCCACCTTTATCAAAAGATTTATGGATCTGCTTGTGCTTCCGAACATGACGGATGAACATGCAAGAGAGCGGACAAAGGATGAACTTCCCCAGTCTGCATCCGGAACTACGATCATGACGACGGAGCCGAAGTTTGTACCGAAAGAAGCAGCATCAGTCAGACTGTCCGATGATGTGGAAGTGAAGATCCGTCTCATAGACTGTGTCGGTTTTATGGTTGAAGGAGCGTCCGGACATATCGAAAATGATACAGAGCGGCAGGTGAAGACGCCGTGGTTTGAATATGAGATCCCGTTTACGAAAGCAGCCGCCATCGGAACGCAGAAGGTGATCCATGACCATGCTACCATCGGTTTTGTTGTGACGACAGACGGAAGCGTGACAGACCTGCCGAGAGAGAACTACATAGAAGCCGAAGAGAAGACAGTCAGGGAGTTAAAAACGATCGGGAAACCGTTCCTGATACTTCTGAACTGTAAAAAACCTTATTCCGAGGAGACAAGAACATTGCAAAATGAACTGGAACAGAAATACGGCGCATCGGTGGTACCCGTAAACTGTGAGCAGATGAAACCGGAAGATATCCATGAGATCATGCGGCAGGTCCTTTACGAATTCCCGATCACAGAGGCAGAGTTTTATATTCCTAAATGGGTGGAGATGCTTTCCCGGGAACACAGGATCAAGAAGGATCTGCTGGAGCAGGTGCGCTCGGTTATGACTGATCTGGAAGATGTGAGAAGTATCGTCGCAAAAGAGATGAATACTGACAGTTCCTATATCAAGGATATGACGGTGGAGCAGATCGAGATGGATACTGGCAAAGTCAGGATACAGATCCGGTACGAACAGTCCTATTATTATGAGGTGCTGAGCGAACTTACCGGTACGCAGATCAAGGGAGAGTATGAACTGATCTCTACGGTAAAAGAACTTGCATCCATGAGAGAAGAGCTGAGCAGCCTGAAAGATGCTTTTACAAATGTGAAGATGAAAGGTTACGGCGTAGTCACACCGTCAAAAGAGGATATCAGGCTGGAGGAACCGGTCATCATCAAGCAGGGCAGCAAGTTCGGAGTAAAGATCCGTTCGGAAGCGCCGTCTATCCACATGATCCGCGCAAATATCGAGACCGAGATCGCGCCGATCGTAGGCAGTGAAAAGCAGGCACAGGATCTGGCAGACTATATCAAAAAAGAAAGTGAGACGCCGGAAGGCGTGTGGGGGACCAATATTTTTGGCAAGACGGTGGAAGAACTCGTCATGGACGGCATGCAGAATAAGATCGCCATGATCGGGGATGAAAGCCAGATAAAACTGCAGGATTCCATGCAGAAGATCGTGAATGATACCAATGGAGGGCTGGTGTGCATCATTATCTGAGGGGATTCGTGTTTGTCGGCGAGATACTTCGCGAATAAAACATCCGAAAATCAATCGGATACAATATGTTGATCCACGTTATCGGGACAGGTGGGGATAGGATGCTTCCGGTTCCGGTTACAGGGCATAAGAGATAGTAATAAGCCCGTGATACGG
>DWWO01000043.1 GCA_019119675.1 Candidatus Mediterraneibacter faecipullorum
TACGGTGGTGTGAGAGGGGAGAGAAAATCTCCCCTACTCGATCTAGGTATGTCTGCATATGGGCTTTTACTCTTCACACTTCACTGTTGGTGTACGGGCGTTTGGCTTGAAATCAGAGAGAAATATCAGTATAATGAGGACATAATCAATCGATGTTGTTATCGCGGCCGAAAAAGAAAAGATATGAAAACAGGAATAACAACAAATATCGAAAGTGATAATCACAAAAGAAAATATGATGCCCAGTGCAAGAAGGTATTGTCAGATAAACATATTCTGGCATATATACTGAAAAATGTAGTCGAAGAAGTCGAAGGATATACGATAGAAGAAATTATCCGGTGCATTGAAGGAAGCCCGGAAATCGGTTCCGTAAGCGTACTGGAGGGAGGACCGGGCAGGATCACGGAAGAGAACACGGAGGATGTCTCCAGTGAAGAGGGAACGCTGAGTTATGATATCCGCTTCTCCATTATCACAAAAGAACAGGAGAAGATCAAGCTGCTGATAGATCTGGAAGCGCAGAAAAATATGAATCCGGGCTATCGTATCGTGACGAGAGGGATCGTCTACTGCGGGCGGATGATATCATCCCAGATTAACCTGGAATTTACGCTGGACAATTATGACGGGTGTAAAAAAGTGTATTCGATCTGGCTGTGCTTTCAGGCACCGGAATATATAGGGAATGCGGTTTCGCTCTATCATATCCGGAAAGAAGATCTGATCTGCGGGATACCGGATGAAAAGAAAGCATATGATAAGTTATGTGTGGCGCAGATCTGTCTGAGGGAAAACAGTGACGACGCCAGAAATGAAATGATCCGGCTTCTCAACACGGTATTTTCGCAGAGCATGACAAAAGAGGAGATATTGGAACAGTTGGAAAAAGAATACAGGATTCCACTTGATACAGGAGTCAGAAAGGAGATAGACTTTATGTGCAATTTGAGTGAGATGATAGAAGAAAAGGGCCGTGCAGAGGGACGTATACAAGGCCGCACGGAAGGTCGTATGGAAGGAGAAAAGGATCTGGGAACGCTTGTCCGGCTGCTCGTAAGAGACAGGAAGATGGATCTTCTGGAGGAAGTGACGCTGAATAAGGAGATGCGGGAAAAGCTGTACAGAGAATACCATATTACAGAATAAGAATTTACAGAAAGATTTTTTGCGAAAGATTTACACTGGAGATGCCAGGGAATCCCGTAAAATTCAGGAAGATAAGCTGGTTTTTACGGGATTATTTTATTATGAGCTGTACCCTGTTGAGCTCACGAAGCGTGCAAAAAAAGAATACAAAGAGCCTTTCAAAGGCAGCGACGAGCCAACGGGAAAGCCAGCGTTTTTACGTGTTGGACGGTAATGGAGACTTAGAGATTCGGAGCAAACCGCCCGCGTCTGACGCGAGGGCTCTGCAGGCGGAGCTCTTTGTGGGCACTCTGACATATTATCAGGTTCACGGAATCAACCAGAAAAATAATCCATACCATGTATAAAAGAGGGGGCGTTAATGCTCCCCTCTGCGACCAATGATCAAGGATGGAACTCATAATGATTGGGGTCTTCATAAAGAAATCCATATATATAATCTAAGGAAACGGTAAATTTACTCCCAGTAGTTTTATCAATAACTTCAAAAAGCTCTATGGATTTTACTTGACTTATGTTCGAATTATTATCGCTGTAATATTCATCAAGCCATAAATTATAATCGTCAAGTAAAGGCTGAAATTCCCACTTAGCATTGGTGTATATACTGCTTAATTCTTCATTCCCTTTTTCTAAATATGTTGTCGGCTCCACAATTTTATTATGGCTAGGATGATATAAATCACCAACTGTCCACTGATTCCCTTCTGTTTTAAAAATCAAACCGAGAGTTCCACCTACAGGTTCTATTGTAACTCCAGGTATCATCTCCGTTCCCCACTCAGAATGGATAGACAATGCAGGGAAAAAAGTGTCCAAATCATTCAAATAATCCTCTTTCCATGCAAAATTTACATTTATTTGTTCGGAACTGATCCGTTTCGTTGCTTCGCTAAATGCTTCGCTTTTAGAAATTTCAGTTTTTTTCTCACAACCTGTACAAATAAGTATAACCAGCAGTATAATACAATAAAGCTTTCTTTTTCTCCACGACATGAAAATTCCTTCTTTCATATGAATCATTTTGTTTGCTGTAATATTTTATACCATAAACAGTATAGCATTTTATGCGTTTTACTTTCCATAAAAAATAAGATATACTGAGCAATAAGAGTAGAAAGCAAAGTAGCATATGCACCGATGACGATGAATTTGCCTTTTGTTATCCGAGATCGGGAATCCCAAAAGCATGGAAAGAGCAATGCTGAAGTTTTATGTGGGAAATATGGTGTTCCGGTTGTTGCGCGGTACTTGGGCGTGTGCAAGGTAAACGCCGCCATAGCGGCACAAATACTGATTGACTCTTTGGAAGTGATTTCTGTGATCAATGCACGGACAGCGAAACAAGAGAAGGAGGGAATACTTTTATGAAGCGAAAAGTGTATATTGTTCTGGGTGTGATCGGTGTTCTTTTGGTGATCGGTTTTGTAGGAAAGTTTATCAAGGATGCTTCTTCCTATGGAACTTCAGGCAATACCAGTGATGAAAAGCCGGTAATCTATCTGTACCCGGAACAGGAGCAGGAAATATCTGTCCGGCTTAATTATGACGGGAAACTGACCTGTACTTACCCTGAGTACGATAATGGGTGGAATGTGACTGCTGCGCCGGACGGTACGATCACAGACGAGAACGGACAGGAGTACAATTATCTCTACTGGGAGGGCAGCTCTGAACAGGAGTACGATTTTTCCGAGGGCTTCTGCGTGGCGGGAGAGAATACGGCAGAGTTCCTTGAGGACGCCCTTGTCAGGCTCGGTCTTACCCGCAGGGAGGCCAATGAGTTTATCGTATACTGGCTGCCCAGAATGGAACAGAACGAGTACAATCTTATCTCCTTCCAGAGCGAAGCATATACAGACCACGCACGCCTTTCCATACAGCCGGAACCGGACACCGTGATCCGTGTATTTATGGCTTATAAGCCGCTTGATCACTATCAGGAAATCCCGGAGCAGTCCCTTTCCGCCCCGGAACGCAGCGGCTTCACAGTCGTAGAATGGGGCGGCAGCGAACTCCCATGAGGATTAAACTCCCCTTGCAAGACTTGTTTGATTCCTGTTAAAGAAATATGAGCGGAAGATAGAATAAAGCAGACGTAAGGCAGGTATTGTGTACGCACCGTTGGAGCGGCGTCGGCACTTAGAGCGCGTTTTCTGCGCTCTTATGTACCGTTACGCCGCGACCGAGTGAAAACGTGTGCG
>DWWO01000006.1 GCA_019119675.1 Candidatus Mediterraneibacter faecipullorum
TCTGGTGTCTACGACGTGCAGGTTCAAGTCCTGTTATCCGCATCGGACCTGATCTCGGACGTGCCTGTAAACGGGGTGCTTCCGAGTTTTTTCGTATTATGATAAGGAGGCGGCTATGAATCATATCAACGAGATCACCCATATTGAGAGTGTCCGTCTCAGTTACGACGGCAAAAGCGTAGTCATCATAGACCAGACACAACTCCCCAACCGGACAGAATATCTTACGCTGTCTACGGCGCAAGATATATGGGATGCTATCTATCATCTGAAAGTCCGGGGAGCGCCGGCCATCGGTATCTGTGCAGGATATGGGATCTACTGCCTTGCACTTCAGATCAAAGCTGAGGATTATGCTGGTTTCCTGCGTGAATTCAGGCAGAATAAGGAGTATCTGGATTCCTCCAGACCGACAGCCGTGAATCTGAGCTGGGCGCTGAACCGGATGGAACGGGTCGTAACAGGGAACAGTGATAAAAAGATAACTGAGATACTGGAATTGCTGAAAGAGGAATGTCTGAAGATCCATCAGGAGGATATCAGCATGTGCAGAGCGATATCTGAGTATGGACTTTCCCTTCTGAAAGACGGTGACGGCGTCCTTACCCACTGTAATGCCGGCCCTCTTGCCACATCCCGGTACGGGACCGGGCAGGGACCGCTGTTTCTCGGGAAGGAGCGGGGGATGGATTTTCACGTGTATGCAGATGAGACACGTCCGCTTTTGCAGGGAGCAAGGCTTACCGCCTACGAACTTCAGAAGGCCGGGATCGATGTCACGCTGATCTGTGATAACATGGCGAGCATTGTCATGAAGAACGGATGGATTCAGGCGTGCATGGTCGGATGCGACCGGGTGGCCGCTAACGGCGACACGGCAAATAAGATCGGAACGAGTGGTGTGGCCGTACTTGCAAAGTATTACGGGATTCCGTTTTATGTACTTGGACCGACTTCGACGATCGATATGGGATGCAGAAGCGGGGAGAATATTCATATTGAACTGAGAGCGCCGGAGGAAATTAAAGAAAAATTTTACAGAGAACCCGTGGCGTTGAAGGAAGTGAAATGCTATAATCCTTCCTTTGATGTGACAGACCACAGTCTGATCACGGCGATCGTTACAGAGAAAGGGATATGTTATCCTCCGTATTCGGAAAGCCTGGCGAAGCTGTTTTAGAGAAAATAGGTTTAGAGAAAATATTTTATTTTTTGCTTGCTGAATCATGGAATTTAGTATATACTACGTAAGGTGCTTAACAGGAGGTCAGAAATATGGTCGAGAAGAAGATTAAATTCATAACATCAGGTCAGTTGATGAGCTTTTGCGACACATGCCAGAAAATGAAATCAGATATTGATGTGACAGATATGGCCAATCGTAATTTCCGCATTGACGGAAAATCAATCCTCGGGCTCATGTCGATCAAGCTGGGACTGCCTATGCGTCTGATTGTAGACGGTGAGGACGAAGAACTGGCAAACGAGTATTTCACAAAATATGAATTTGAATAAAAAAGACAGAAGCGTCAAAAAAAGGAGCAGCCACCGTTCAGAACGGTGAAAATGCTCCTTTTTTGTATGTCTTGAGCAGGAAGAATGCCACGACAGCAGCGCAGAGCTCGCCGGCGGGAAATGCAATCCATACACCAACGGGACCGAAAAAGTGCGAGAGCATGTAACTCAGCGGAATTGTGATCACAAACTGTCTCAACAGGGAAATGATCAGGGAATCACGCCCGTTTCCCAGCGCCTCGAAAGCACCTGCATAGATGACGCCTATTGAGGAGATGAGGAATCCGAGGCAGATAATGCGAAGTGCTGTCACGCCGGCACCCATAAGCGCTGCATCTGCATCGAACAAGGTGAAGATCTGTCCCGGAAGGATGAGTGACAGCAGTGTCCCGATCAGCATGATCGCGGCTGCGCAGCCAAGGCTGTAGCGTATCGTGCTGCGGACTCTTGCGTGTTCGCCGGCGCCGTAGTTGTAGCCAAGGATCGGGCGCATTCCCTGTACGATCCCGTTTGCAGGCATATAGATAAATGTCTGCAGTTTGAAGTATACGCCGAGTACGGCCACGTACAGATCAGAAAATGAAGCCAGGATCCGGTTTAGAAGACTGATGAGCACGGATGGGAGCAGCATCATGATGCTGGACGGGATCCCCACACTGTAGATCCGGCGGATGATCTTCCAGTCCGGTCTCACATATTTCAGGCGTATGCGGACAGCATATGATTTTCTTACATATACAAGTATATATAGGAGAAATGCGCTGATCTGTCCGATGACGGTGGCAATAGCTGCTCCGGCAACACCAAGTGCGGGAAAACCGAGCAGCCCGAAGATCAGCACCGGATCGAGGATAATATTGATCACACATCCGACAATGAGAAGATACATGGTGATCTTCATCTTTCCGATACTCTGGAAGATCTTTTCGAATGCAAGCTGCAGCAGTGCGCCGAATGACAGGCAAAGTACGATATAAGTATAATCACAGGCATCTTTCAGGATATCAGGATCATCTGTAAACAGATGCAGGAACGGACGGGTGATGAAAATCCCTGCAAGGACGAAGAGGATACAGTGGAAAAATGTCAATATGACTCCCAGAGTGGCTGCCCGGTCAGCTTTTTCCTGATCGCCGGAACCGAGATAGATTGAAACGGCAGAGCTTATGCCTACACCGATTCCGACTCCGACGGAAACAATGGCATTCTGCAGCGGATAAGCGAGGGAAACTGCGGTCAATGCATCTGTGCCCAGTCTTGAAACATAAATACTGTCTACTATATTATAGAGAGACTGGATCAGCATGGACAGCATCATGGGGACGGACATTGAGACAAGCAGCGGGAAAACAGGTTTTGTCCGCATAAATGAATTTTCTCTTTCCATGAATAAACTCCTTTCAAATAATAAAAAAAGCCATATGCCTGTTTGGATTCTGAAACAGGAAAACCATATGACTTGAAAGAATATACTCTTTTTTACGCACCGACAATGATAGCACAGAGGTGCTGATCAGTCAATGGAAAACTGAAAATAGTATACAGTCCGGCAGACTCTGCGCAGGACTGTTATAAGATCCCGAGATGTTCCAGCAGGATTTTGACTCCCAGCAGGATCAGGATGGCGCCGCCGGCAAATTCGGCTTTTGATTTATATTTTGTACCGAAGACATTCCCGATTTTTACACCGATGGCGGAGATCACAAATGTAGTGACGCCGATAAATGATACAGCGGCGATGATATGTACATCAAGGAAAGCGAAGGTAATACCAACCGCAAGCGCATCGATACTTGTTGCGACGGCCAGCAGGAACATAGTCCTGATGTCCAGAGAATCATCCTCTTTCTCACAGTCGCCTGAACAGGCTTCCTTGATCATGTTTGCGCCTATGATACCCAGGAGGATGAAAGCGATCCAGTGGTCGATGGCGGTGATCTTGTCACGGAACTGGTAGCCCAGCAGATATCCCAGAGCCGGCATCAGAGCCTGGAATCCTCCGAACCACAAGCCTACGATCCCGGCTTTTCTGACTGAAATCTTCGGCATGGCAAGTCCTTTGCAGACAGAGACGGCAAAGGCGTCCATTGATAAACCTACGGCAAGTATAAAGAGTTCTAATAATCCCATTTTCTTTTCTCCTTAGTGTAAGATTGATTGCATAAAAAAAGCAGGCACATGCTGTACCTGTCATAAAAACATGTACAGCAAAAAACTGTACATGAGTCTCATTATTTAAGATAAGCCAGGCCCCGTCAAGACCAGTATGTTGACTTACCACGCAGGAATACGCCAATTACTCCCTCACGAACTGATAATATATTATCATCAGATAACAGTGAATGCAAGAAAAAAATCCGGTTAGAAAGAAGTTTTCCGTTTCACAGGATTGACATATTTTTTTGATAAACTTACACTGTTTATTAATGATGGAGAAACAGGTCTGACCGTGTACATAAAAGGAGGAAACGGCGATGGAAAATATGAATATAAAGATCCTTGTTGTAGATGATGAAAGCAGGATGCGTAAACTGGTAAAGGATTTCCTTGCCAGAGAGGGATATACGGTCCTTGAGGCCGGCGACGGGATGGAGGCAATGGATGTTTTCTATGAGGAAAAAGATATCGCGCTTGTCATTCTTGACGTGATGATGCCGAAGATGGACGGCTGGCAGGTATGCCGCGAGATCCGGGAATCTTCGAAAGTGCCGATCATCATGCTGACAGCCAGGTCAGAAGAACGCGATGAACTGCAGGGATTTGAACTGGGAGTGGATGAGTATATTTCCAAGCCGTTCAGCCCGAAGATCCTGGTGGCCAGGGTGAATGCGATCCTGCGCAGATCGCTGGGAAATGCGGGCGGTGATGTAATCGAAGCCGGAGGTATTGTGGTAGATAAAGCTGCACATATTGTGAAGATAGACGGTGCACAGATAGAATTGAGCTATAAGGAGTTCGAACTGCTCTCCTATTTTATGGAGAATCAGGGGATAGCGCTTTCAAGAGAAAAAATTCTGAACAATGTGTGGAATTATGATTATTTCGGGGATGCCAGGACTATTGATACCCATGTCAAAAAGCTGAGGAGCAAACTGGGAGCCAAAGGAGAATATATCCGGACGATATGGGGAATGGGCTATAAATTCGAGGTGGATTCATGAAATATTCGATAAGACGGCAGATGGCGGCAATTTTTATCGGCCTGTTTGTCTGTATACTGGGCGCCGTGCTCATTATCAATAATGGCTTCCTCGGAAGATATTATCTCTCGCATAAAGCGAAAGATCTGGTTCGGACATATTACGCCGTGGATGAAGTGCTCCAGGAGGGCAGCCTGACAGATCTGTCAGTGCTTAATGGTATTATAAGCCGGACAGAGCGGGGGAATATCGATATCGTTGTCACGGACAGCGGCGGAAAGGCAGTCTTTTCTACCCTGGGGGAGAGCGATCCGAGACTGAGCCAGATGATCAGTGATGTTGTCGGTCAGAATATTGATGCGGATGCAGTTCTTGAGCAGACTGAAAATTTTACAATATACCGCTCGACAGCGGACAGTGATCTGAATAATGTGGAATATCTCAGGATGTGGGGAATATTCTCAGACGGCTCATGGTTTGTGATGCAGAGCCCTCTGGCGAGTATCAGAGAGAGCGCGGCTCTGGCAAACCAGTTTCTGATCTATCTGGGAGCCGTCGGTATCTTTGTCGGCGGAGTGCTTGTGTGGCTCCTGTCACGGCGGATCACGCAGCCGCTGATGGAGCTGACGCGTCTTTCGCAGGAGATGGCGAATTTGAATTTCGATGCAAAGTATACAAGTGGAGGCCTGGATGAGATCGGTGTTCTGGGAAGTAACTTCAACAGGATGTCCGAACAGCTTGAAAAGACGATTTCGGAGCTCAAGAGTGCGAATAACCAGCTTCAGAAAGATATCGAGCAGAAGGAAAAGATGGAAGAGATGCGAAATGAATTTCTCGGAAACGTCTCACATGAACTCAAGACTCCGATCGCATTGATACAGGGATATGCCGAAGGACTGAGGGAAGGGGTAAATGATGACCCGGAGAGCCGTGAATTCTATTGTGAAGTTATCATGGATGAAGCGGACAAGATGAACCAGATGGTAAAGAATCTGCTGACGCTGAATCAGCTTGAGTTTGGTTCGGACGAGGTACAGTTTGATCGCTTTGATATTGTCGGTCTGGTCCGGGGAGTTATTGCAAGCTGTGAGATACTGATCCAGCAGGCGGGAGCGACTGTGGATTTTATTGCTGATGAAAAGCTGGATGTCTGGGCAGATGAATTTAAGACCGAGCAGGTTGTCCGGAATTATCTGACGAATGCGATCCACCATGTAGAAAATGAGAAGCGGATAGAGGTGAGGATCAGACGAGACGGGGATAAGGCGCATGTGACAGTCTTTAACAGCGGAAAACCGATTCCGGAGGAAGACATTCCAAAACTGTGGGATAAGTTCTATAAAGTGGATAAAGCGCATACAAGAGAGTATGGAGGAAACGGTATAGGGCTTTCAATTGTAAAAGCGATCATGGAGTCGTTCCATCAGGAGTACGGAGTGCGCAATTTTGATAACGGCGTGGAATTCTGGTTTGATCTGGATGCAAAAACAGAAAATACTTCTTTACATTAAAGTGAAAATGCGATAAAATGTTAACGTTATAGAGTGATCTTAAGGCATACGGCATGCCGACTGTCAGCAGTGGGCGTGGGTATGCCTTATATCATTTTTAGAAAAAGAGAATGAGGAGGAAGTTGCAGTGTATGACAAGATTTACAGTGTCGTACAGACGGTAGACGACTTTGTATGGAGCTGGTGGATGATCATCCTTCTGCTGGGAACCCATGTTTTCCTGACGCTGAGGACAGGATTTATCCAGAGAAAGACGATCACAAAGGGAATCCCGCTGTCTGTATCAAAAGAGGAAGGTGCTGACGGCGAAGTCAGTCAGTTTGGAGCGCTGGCAACAGCACTGGCATCTACGATCGGAACAGGTAACATTATTGGTGTGGGAACAGCGATAGCACTGGGCGGTCCGGGAGCCGTGTTATGGTGCTGGCTGACAGGGGTGTTTGGCATTGCCACAAAATATGCAGAGTCACTGATAGCCGTCAAATACCGTGTGAAGACACCTGACGGTAGAATGCAGGGAGGCGCCATGTATGCGCTTGAACGCGGCCTGAACATGAAATGGCTCGGTATGATCTTCGCGGTCTTCGCCGGCTTTGCATCGTTCGGTATCGGATGCGCGACTCAGGTCAATGCTATTGCAGAAGTCTGCAATACCAATCTGGGAATCGACCCGTGGATCATTGGCGTAGTGGTTGCAGTTTTGACGGCATTTGTTATCTTTGGCGGAATTAAGAGCATTGCAAGTGTGTGTGAGAAACTGGTCCCGTTTATGGCGCTTTTTTACGTCATCGGCTGTATTATTATCCTGGGAATCAATCATGAGTTCCTTATCCCGACTATTACTACGATATGCCGTCTTGCGTTTGCGGATAAAGGCGCGGTAATCGGCGGTCTTGTCGGAGGCGGACTGCGTTATGCGATCCAGTACGGAGTTGCCAGAGGACTTTTCTCCAATGAATCCGGCATGGGATCCGCACCGATCGCGGCAGCTGCGGCAAGGACCAGAAATCCGGTCCGTCAGGCACTGGTTTCTTCGACAGGAACGTTCTGGGATACAGTCGTTGTCTGTCTGATGACAGGGCTTGTGCTTGTATCGACCATGCTGAAGAACCCGGAGCTCCTCTCATCGGTAGATAACGGAGGACAGCTTACAACGATGGCGTTTTCGCAGATACCGTTTTTTGGACCGTTTATCCTTGTTGTAGGTATCATTACATTTGCATATTCAACGATTCTCGGCTGGGCATATTACGGGGAACGGTGTGTGGAATATTTTGCAGGAAAGTTCGGACTCATTCCGTACAGAGTGCTTTATGTGGCTGTTGCGCTGATCGCACCTGTCCTGGCGCTTGATCTGGTCTGGCTGGTTGCAGATATCCTTAATGCGCTTATGGCAATTCCGAACCTCATTGCAGTCCTGCTGCTTTCGCCGGTTATTGTTAAAGAAACGAAAAAATATGTTAACAACCTGGATGCGGTAGATGACACGCCGATCCCGGTGATTGAGACAGGTATCGGGAACGGGAAAAAATAAGCCGATGGATTTTTAGATACAGAAGCGGAGGAAAAAGGATGATAGCGATTATTGACTATGATGCAGGTAATATAAAGAGTGTGGAAAAAGCACTGCTCTTTCTCGGTCAGGAAGTAAAAGTGACCGGCGATAAAGAGACGATCCTGTCGGCTGATAAGGTGATCCTGCCCGGTGTAGGGGCTTTTGGAGATGCGATGGCTACAATCCGTGAAAGAGGGCTGGAGAGTGTGATCCGCCATGTCGCAGAAAGTGGAACTCCGTTCCTTGGAATCTGTCTCGGGCTGCAGCTCCTCTTTGAGCGCAGTGATGAGGCTCCGGGGACAGAGGGACTTGGAATCCTGAAAGGGGAGATCCTGAAAATTCCGGAAAAAGATGGGCTGAAGATCCCTCATATGGGATGGAATTCACTTCATCTGGAGAATGATGGCAGACTGTTTCGCGGAGTTGCAGAAGGAGCCTGTGTTTACTTCGTTCACTCCTATTATCTGAAGGCAGCCGATGCGCAGATCGTGAAAGCCTCCACGGATTACTGTACACATATCCATGCTTCCGTGGAGAAAGACAATGTGTTTGCATGCCAGTTCCATCCGGAGAAGAGCAGTGATGTGGGACTTCAGATACTGAAGAATTTTGTGGAACTGTAGGAGGGAAACGATATGTTTACAAAGAGAATCATTCCCTGCCTTGATGTAAACGGGGGAAGAGTGGTAAAAGGAGTCAATTTCGTGGATCTCAAAGATGCGGGTGATCCGGTGGAGATCGCGAAAGCATATGATAAGGCGGGAGCAGACGAACTTGTATTTCTCGATATAACGGCATCGTCCGACAACAGAGGCACAGTCATCGACATGGTGCGTAAAGTTGCTGAATGTGTATTTATTCCGTTCACCGTAGGCGGCGGTATCCGCACTGTAGATGATTTTCGGGCGATTCTCCGTGAAGGTGCTGATAAAATTTCAATCAATTCTTCTGCGATCAATACGCCTGAGCTGGTCAGTGATGCGGCTGATAAGTTTGGAAGCCAGTGTGTCGTTGTAGCGATCGACGCCAAGAAAAGAGCAGACGGTACGGGTTGGAATATATACAAGAACGGCGGACGCATCGATGTGGGCATCGATGCAGTAGAGTGGGCGATGAAAGTGGAACGCCTCGGAGCAGGTGAGATCCTGCTTACCAGTATGGACTGCGACGGCACGAAAGCCGGTTATGATCTGGAACTGACACGCACGATCGCTGAAAATGTATCCATTC
Organism: Candidatus Mediterraneibacter faecipullorum; assembly: GCA_019119675.1. GTDB lineage: Bacteria > Bacillota > Clostridia > Lachnospirales > Lachnospiraceae > Mediterraneibacter > Mediterraneibacter faecipullorum. The sequence goes on from DWWO01000006.1 coordinate 8,952, forward strand.
CGGTCATTGCTTCCGGCGGAGCAGGCACATTAGAACATTTCAAAGAAGCGCTGACAGTCGGAAAGGCAGACGCGGCGCTGGCTGCGTCTCTGTTCCACTATAAGGAGCTGGAAATCCGGCAGGTGAAAGAATACCTTCAGAGCGAAGGAGTTCCGGTGCGGCTATAAATAAAACAGTTCATCCATTGCAATGCGTTCGGTATGATGATAAAATTATCTGGAATATTCAGAAAGAAAAGAGGAACAGGAGCATGGCAGGTCTGAACGGAGACTGGTATGAAGCGCTGAAAGGGGAATTCTCAAAGCCCTATTATAAGAAGTTATTTGAGACGGTGAATAGGGAATACAGGACACATCTGATCTTTCCGCCGGCGGAGGATATCTTCAATGCTTTTCATCTGACGCCGCTGAAAGATGTTAAGGTCGTGATCCTTGGACAAGATCCGTACCATAATAATGGGCAGGCGCACGGCCTGTGCTTCTCTGTGAAGAAGGGGGTAGACATTCCACCGTCGCTCGTGAACATTTATCAGGAGCTCCACGATGATCTGGGATGTACGATTCCGAACCATGGCTGCCTGACGAAATGGGCGGAGCAGGGTGTGCTTATGCTGAACACGGTGCTTACTGTGCGGGCGCATCAGGCGAACTCTCACCGGGGGATTGGCTGGGAAGAGTTTACAGATGCGGCGATCATGGCGCTGAATAGTCAGGACAGGCCGATCGTGTTCATCCTGTGGGGCAGCCCGGCTCAGAGAAAGAAAGTGATGCTCAATAACCCGAAGCATCTGATCCTGACGGCACCTCATCCGAGCCCGCTGTCTGCCTACAGGGGATTCTTCGGCAGCAGGCCGTTCAGTAAGACGAACGCCTTTCTGGAGAGTCACGGGATCGAACCGGTCGACTGGCAGATTGACTGAGAAAAGTCTTGCAATTTCAATAAAAGCGCGTTATAATTTTTAGCGTGCCAGATGCAGATGTAGTTCATCGGTAGAATACCAGCTTCCCAAGCTGGGGAGGCGGGTTCGATTCCCGTCATCTGCTTAGAAAAAGCCGGAAACGTTCGCTGTTTCCGGCTTTTATAGATCATAGAAATAAATTATTCTTCAATTACCTGTATCTCCAGATAATCAAAATCAATGGAATCCACAAAGTTATCCTGATAAAATCTCGCTTTTGCGTGCCGCTTAAATTCAGCGATCGTAGAGTCCAGCCAGATTGGTTTGCTCAAGTCAAACTGATAGCAGATTTCGTCCAGGGCGTTGAAGATCTTGTGTGTACGTGTATCGTCTGTCTCATCGCAGATGACGGTGTCTTTTAACATTCTGTTATCTTTAAATTCTTTTCCCCATAAACGGAACATATTACACAGCTCCTTTCATAACTGCTATTCTAGCACAGCGAAGTCGAAAAGTCATTCAGAAAATCCCAAAGTGCGAGGTTGTGCGAGCTTAGGGATTTTGTTATATTAATAAAAGAGCCAAAGTGACAGGGAGAGTGAAAAAGAATGACATTAGCGAAAGTCCTGGAGGAAGTAAAGAAATTATGTGTAAAATATCAGGCGCAAGAGGTCGTTTTATTTGGATCAAGGGCGAAAGGAACCGCGCTGGAAAGAAGCGATATTGATATTGCAGTATCTGGCGTGAAAGCATTCGACGCACTTGAAGAAGAAATAGAAGAAATCCCGACACTATATATAGTTGATCTTTTAAATATGGATACATGCAGAAATGAATTGATATTGGAGGACATCAGAAAGTATGGACGCAAAATTTGAAAAGAGATGGGTATCGTTTAACAATTCGCTGGACTCGCTGGCTGAAGCGCGTGAAAGGGATATGTCGGACTCGTTTGTTTTAAGCGGAACAAGTGCTAAATTTAGTATTACATTTGACCTGGCATGGAAAGTTATGAAAGATATATTGATTCAGCATTATGCGATCACGGCATTTGTTTCCGGTTCACCTAGAGAGGTGCTTCGCATGGCATACAAGGCGGAACTGATTTCCGACGATATCTGGCTGGAAATGCTGAAGATACGAAATCAGCTTGCGCATGATTATGACGGAGTGATCGTGAAAGAGTACTGCCAGAAAATCATTCACGAATATATTGACCGGCTGTATGAATTCAGGGATCATGCCGCGGAGGTTCTGGCAGCGGCTCAGGAAAGGGGATACTTATGAAGAAACTTCTGGACAGAATATTTATTGACGGGCTGACTGGTATGGCCCAGGGATTATTTGCCACGCTGATCATCGGCACGATCATCCAGCAGATCGGCACGTACTGCGGGGGAAATATCGGTGACCTGATCTTTACGCTCGGAAAGGTGGCGGCAGGCCTGACCGGCGCAGGTATCGGCGCGGGTGTGGCGAGGAAACTGGACGCGGGACATCTGGTGATCGTGTCGGCGGCAGTAGTGGGCATGATCGGAGCATTCGCAGGTAATGTCATGTCCGGGGATATTGTGAATGGAGGCAGCCTTGTGCTTTCGGGACCGGGGGAACCGCTCGGGGCATTTGTTGCAGCTTATATTGCCATTGAGATCGGCATACTGATCTCCGGTAAGACGAAGCTGGATATCATCCTGACGCCGCTTGTCTGTATTGGTGTGGGTTCTGCGGTCGGGCTTCTTGTCGGGCCGCCGATCTCAGGGTTCATGTCCTGGCTCGGATCTCTGATCAACTGGGGAACAGAGCAGCAGCCGTTCGTTATGGGAATCGTGGTATCTGTGCTGATGGGAATGATACTGACTCTTCCCATCAGTTCTGCGGCACTTGGGGTGATCCTGAATCTGTCCGGTCTGGCAGCGGGCGCGGCGACAGTCGGATGCTGCTGTAATATGATCGGTTTCGCGGTGGCGAGCTTTAGGGAAAATAAATTCAGCGGCCTGCTCTCACAGGGGATCGGGACATCAATGCTGCAGGTGCCCAATATTGTGAGGCATCCGCAGATATGGATTCCGCCGATCCTTTCCAGTGCTATATTAGGGCCGGTATCGACGATGGTGTTCCATATGACGAATAACGCTACCGGGTCGGGAATGGGAACAGCAGGGCTTGTAGGACCTCTGATGACATGGCAGGTGATGACGCAGTCAGAAGCAGAGATGATCGTGCTTGTGAAGATCATCCTGATCCAGTTCGTTCTCCCGGCTGTGATCACACTGCTCATATCTGAATTTATGAGAAAGAAAAAATGGATACATTTCGGTGATATGAAGCTGGAATAGTATACTCCGGACAATCTTAAAAATGAATAAAAAAAGAGCGAACTCGGTTAACAGAAAACACAAAATATGGTATACTTAGAAGCAACAAAATAACCAATGGGGGCTATTCGTGATGAGAGGTGAACAACAGGTTGAGGCTGCATTGAAAAGCTACGAAGATGTTGACAGTTGGAAGACAGTTATTTTCCTCTATAATGCAGCTTTAAAAGAAGTGGGCACAAAGCTGGAAATTTTAAATGATGAATTCCAGCACGTACATCAGTATAACCCGATCGAGCATATCAAAACCCGGATCAAGACGCCGGAGAGTATCGTCAAGAAGCTGAAGCGCTATGGATATGAGACTTCGATTGAAAACATGGTCAGATATATTAATGATATTGCAGGTGTAAGACTGATCTGTTCTTTTACGTCGGATATCTACCGCTTAGCCGAGATGATCGGAAATCAGAGCGATCTCAAGGTGCTTTCGATCAAAGATTACATAAAGAACCCGAAAGAGAGTGGTTATAAGAGTTACCATATGCTCGTGTCGGTTCCGATCTTTCTGTCAGACAGTGTAGTGGACACGAAAGTAGAAATCCAGATCCGGACGATCGCCATGGATTTCTGGGCAAGTCTGGAGCATAAGATCTATTATAAATTCGAGGGAAATGCTCCGGAATATATCAGCCGGGATCTGCGTGAATGTGCGAAGATGGTATCGGAACTGGATGAGAAGATGCTCTCGCTCAATGAGGCGATCCAGGAATGTATTCTCCGGCAGGAGAATAAAGCAAATATGGACGATGTGGTGGAAAACGTGATCGGGAACAGGACGGAACAGCCAAAACTTCAGGCGAATGGAACCGAAGGATAGAGTTGATGAAAAAGAATGTGCCAATAGCAAAAACGGGATGCGGCAGATGCCGCATCCCGTTTTTGCTATTGGCGGATATTACACCTGTTTATTCTCATCGTCAGCTGCCACCTCCGTGATGGATTTGACGAGCCCTGCGATCCCCTGTATTTCTGAAGGGATAATGATCTTGGTAGCTTTGCCGTTGGCGGCTTTTTCGAATGCTTCCAGGCTTCTGAGCGTCAGAACTGCGTTATCGGCTCCGGCGTCTTTTAAGAATCTTAAACCATCGGCCGTAGCCTGCTGCACTTTCATGATCGCTTCGGCTTCACCTTCAGCCTCGCGGATCATTTTCTCTTTCTCGGCTTCGGCTTTCAGGATCGCTGCCTGTTTTGCAGCTTCCGCTTCAAGGATCACAGACTCTTTCTGGCCTTCGGCAACGAGTACGGTAGATTTCTTCTCGCCTTCTGCACGCAGGATAGCTTCACGTCTTTCACGTTCTGCCTTCATCTGCTTCTCCATTGCATCCCGGATCGCAGTCGGCGGGATGATATTCTTGAGCTCTACACGGTTCACTTTGATCCCCCATGGATCGGTCGCCAGATCCAGCTCTGAGCGCATCTTCGTGTTGATAGTTTCACGGGATGTAAGGGTCTGGTCAAGCTCAAGATCGCCAATGATGTTTCTGAGAGTGGTGGCAGTCAGATTTTCGATGGCAACGATCGGACTTGCCACGCCATAGCAGAACATCTTCGGATCAGTGATAGAATAAAAGATGACAGTGTCGATCTGCATTGTTACATTATCCTTTGTGATCACGGGCTGGGGCGGGAAGTCCACAACCTGTTCTTTAAGGTCGATGCGTCTTGCCACACGGTCAATAATAGGAAGTTTGAAATGCAGGCCTGTGTTCCACGTTGTAAGATAAGCGCCGAGACGCTCAACAACGACCGCCTGAGCCTGATGTACAATCTTGACGCATGAGATCAGTATAAGTACGACAATGACCAGAATGATCAGGAAAAGTATTGTTCCGATGCCTATAATTGAGTTCATAATGTTCCCTCCTCATATTTTTCTACGATTAATTTTACCCCTGAAACAGCAACAATCTTCGCGAGATCGCCTGTTTCCAGTATTTCACTGTCTTTGTGCGAGCGGACTGTCCATTCCTGCCCGTCCACAATGCTCCGTCCGGTCTGCCTCAGATTATCGACCCGCTCCGTGATTTTTATGATCTCCCCGATCTTGCTCTCGTAGTTGGTCCTCAGACGGTTCTTATTGAGGTGTTTCGCGGCCCATGGTCTTGTAAAGATCATCAATACAATGGATACGGCAAGAAATACGATGACCTGAATGATCAGATTCGCTCCCAGTGTGTTTACACCCGCTGCTGCCAGCGCGCCAATGGCAAACCAGATCGTTGTCAGCCCGACCGTAAACACTTCAATAATGAGCAGGATGATGAAAAGACCGATCCAGATCAGATTGAGCATGGCCGGGGAAAGAGCCAGAATGTCTGCTTCCATGTGGTGTCTCCTTTCATAAAATATTTTTGAAATTTATTCCTATGTATATTCGGTATAATCTACATCATAGTACACCTCACTCGGAGTGAGGGTAATGCTTCCGTACTCAACGGAGACCTCTGTCCCATCCGGAATAACGATGTTTTTCGCTCCGGTGTCAGTATATTCATCTGAAACCGGCGCATAATCTGTGCTGTCCACCCACAGATATTCGGAGGATCCGTTGGGATAAGTCAGAGTAACACTTGAATAGCCATAGTCGTCTTCCAGCGTATCCAGAGCAGTGATGTCATAGATCCCTTCGGGGATAATTCCGTCACCGGAAGTGTAAGTTCCGGCTTCCAGACTGACTGGTTCGCTCAAAGGATTCTCCTTTATTTCCTGTGTCAGCGGCTGAGCGTTTTCTGTAGTAAACCGGAGGATAACGCCGCTGTCTATGCTGAGGTCAGCACCGTTATAAAGGCGGATATCCTCTTCTTCTGTGACCTGGTCGTATTCGGATTCAGTTCCGAAAGTGACATAGTGATAAATACTGTTCTCCTCGTCATCAATCCCGATACCGCCTGTTCCCTCGACAAGCTCCGCGCGGTAGACTCCTTCGGGAATATGTACGCCGACTCTGTATATGCCGTTTCCTAATACAGTTTCATAAGCATCTCCGGACGACGGAATCTCTCTTGTTGCAAAGCTGTAAGGGTCGTAATCTGAATCATCCCAGATGTAATCATCATCATCATACCCTGTATCATCCATGTTGTATGAGACGCTGTCAGAAGTGAAAGTGTCTGTTACAGTGGAAAAACCGTTGCCCAGGATGTTGCTGACGATATCGGTGAGTGCAGGCAGTGCAGCAATGAGAATGACTGCAATAATGATGATCCATACCGCCAGGCCGCGCCTTCTTCTGCCTGATGCCACAGTGCGGACTGCTGAGCTGTATGTTGTCTGCCTATTCGGATATACAGTTTTCGGTTTCTGTGAAGTGGTTTTAGGCTCCGGTCTTGGAGCTGTGCGCTGATTTCCTCTGGATGCCTGTGGCTGATAGTCGAGATCCCTGTCAGGCGGACTCTCGGATTGTGAAGAAATACTCCGGCGTATGGAACGTTCCCGGTCGTAAATAGAATTATCCAGGCCGCAGAATGTACATCGGTTATTGACCAGATCCCCTCCACATAAACTGCATTTCTTTTTTAACATAATCCACCCCCTCTAATCTTACCGGCAACAGTCCGGCTCGCGCCATTCGCAAAACCGCACTGACGTGCTTATTGCGGCTGCGCCGCATGGCTGGACTGTTATTCAAATTTAGTTTATTCTACCACAGGTGCCGGATATTTTGTGTAAAATAATAGAAAAACGTGAAAATTGTAAAAAAATCTTAAGATTAGTGCGCGCTGTTTAAAAAATATTGATGCTTCCATGTATTTTCGCTATACTGTATATTTGAAGGGAAAGTTTATGAAAGTTAAAGGTATAAGGGAATGACAGAAGAGGCGAAGAAAAAAGGGATAGAGATTGGCATAGGTCTTCTGCTCTATATCATCGCATGGAGCATTGTGTCATACTGGACAGTTCCGGCAGCAGGAGAGACTGTACTTTTTCTGACAGCTTATGCAGTCTTGTCACTGAGTACGTACTGGGAACAGATCAAAAAGATCCTAAAAAAGCAGTTTCTTGATGAAAATCTGCTTATGATCATTGCGACAGCGGGGACATTTGCCATAGACAGACATAAAGAGGCGGTTGCGGCAATGCTGTTCTATCAGGTCTCAAAGTTTGTGGAAGAGCTGTCGCTGGGAAAAACAAAAAAATCAATTGCAGAATTTATTGATATCCGGCCGGAATATGCGAACCTGAAAGTCGGAAATACAGAGAAAGTCGTACCGCCCCAGCAGCTGGAACTGAAGCAGACCATTGTCCTGAGACCCGGAGAGAAAATTCCTGTTGATTCGGTTGTGACATCGGGAACGGGAGCAATTGATATGAAAGCGCTCACAGGAGAATCGGAGCCGAGAGCAGTGAAGACCGGCGACCGGCTGTACAGCGGGTGTATTAATTTAAACGGAGTACTTGAAGCGAGAGTCATCAGGCTTTATAATGATTCTGCGGCTGCAAAAGTGATGCGGCTGGTCGAGCGGGCAAATGAAAAGAAATCAGAGAGCGTACATTTTGCGGACAGGTTTACAAAATATTATACGCCGATCGTGATACTGATCGCTCTCCTTACCGTGATCCTGCCTCCCATGATGTTCGCTGAGTCAAAAATGGAATGGATCTACCGCGGACTGGTCATTCTGGTGGCTGCATGCCCGTGCGGACTGATGGTGTCCATACCGCTGGCATTTCTCGGCGGTATCGGTTCGGCATCAAAACAGGGAGTACTGATAAAGGGCGGTTCGTTTCTGGAAGACCTGACGAAAGTGGATACATTTGTTTTTGATAAAACAGGTACACTGACAGAAGGAGTCTTCCATGTGCGGAAGATTGTCCCGTGGAAGCTGGAAGAAAGAGAACTGCTGGAAATAGCGGCTCTTGCGGAATCATATTCCAATCACCCGATTGCCTTGTCACTTCTGGAGAAATATGGAAGAGAACCGGACAGGGCGAGGGTGACGGACATTGAAGAGCAGCCGGGCTATGGTGTCCGGGCGAAAGTAGACGGCAGAGAGGTATATGCGGGTAATACACGTCTTATGAACCGGCAGGGAATCTTCTACCAGCCTGTAGAAGATGCAGGAACTGTTGTCTATGTCGCTGTAGAAGGGCAGTATGCAGGCTACATATTGATCTCGGACGTTATACGAAAGGATGCCGGCAAGCTGATCCGCTGGATGCATAAAAAAGATCTGGCGACCGTGATGCTCACCGGAGACAATGAGAAGGCAGCGGAGGATGTTGCGGCAAAACTCCGGATTGAGAGTGTGTATGCGGAACTTATGCCGGAGGATAAAGTTGAACTGCTGGAGGAATTCCATGAGAATCAGATGGAAGGAGAAAAACTTGCGTTTGTCGGAGACGGCATCAATGATGCGCCTGTCCTGACGCTTGCGGATATCGGTATCGCGATGGGCGGCCTTGGCGCAGATGCAGCACTTGAGGCGGCAGATATCATTCTGATGGAAGATGAACCGGCGAAGATCATCAATGCGATCCGGATTGCCAGGGCAACGCTCCGGTCGGTGAAGCAGAATATGGTATTCGCGATCGGCATGAAAGTGCTGCTGATCTTTCTGGCGTTTTTCGGGTTCGTTACAATGCAGAATGCGATCATTGCCGACATGGCAGTCATGCTGATAAATATTTTAAATTCATTCTGGATGATGCAGTATCCGGAACGGGGAGTGTGAATAAGAAAATGAAGAAAAGATGGATGACTATCCTGACAGCCGCTGTTGTGGCTGCGGGGTTGACCGGAGGCTGCGGCAGCCTTCAGAAATCGGGGGTTGATGCTCTCGAAAAGGGAGAATATGAGGAGGCGCTGGCTGATTTTCAGCAGATGACCGAGAAAGGCGGTAATGACGCGGCAGAGGGATACCGCGGGCTGGGTATGACCTATTACGAGATGGAGGATTATGAAAATGCACTTGAAGCATTTCGCAATGCAGCAGACAATGGCGCGGAGCAGACAATCCAGATGTATAATCTGATGGGGGTCTGCGCGATGCAGACAGAAGACTATGCATCGGCTCTTGAATATATCCAGTCAGGGCTGGCGCTGACAGGCACCTCTGACGGAGCTGATAAGGCAGATGAAAAGCTTGTACAGGAGATGAAATATAATGAGATCATCTGTTACGAACAGCAGGCTGACTGGGAGAACGCGAAGCAGAAGGTGACCGAATATCTGGAGGCTTATCCGGATGACGAGGCCGTACAGAAGGAAGCGGAGTTTTTGGAGACTCGTTAATGTATAAAGAATGATAAAAGTACCGGGCGATTTTGGAAAGTTGCCCGGTACTTTTGGGAGAAAAGTATAATGCCATGAATGTGAGAGAAAAATATCGGATTACGGAATATTGCCACCATTTTCTCAGAGAATATATCCATGAAGGTGACTGCTGTATCGATGCGACCTGCGGGAACGGTTCTGATACAGAATTTTTGTGCCGCAGTGTCGGGAAAACCGGCAGAGTTTACGGTTTTGATATCCAGAAGGATGCGGTAGAAAAGACCCGGAACCGCCTGGAACAGGCAGGCTGCGCAGACCAGGCGGTGCTGGCCTGCGACGGACATGAAAATATGGCGGATCATGTGAAAGAGCAGGTGACAGCTGTCATGTTTAATTTCGGCTATCTGCCGGGCGGAGACCACTCGGTCGCAACGAAGCCGGAAACGAGTCTGAAGGCTGTGGAGGAAGGCCTGAAACTTCTGAAGACAGGCGGCGTTATGAGTCTGTGCATTTACAGCGGAGGCGATACAGGATATGAAGAGAAAAATACTTTGCTTGCTTACCTGAAAGAACTGGATACAAAACAGTGGCTGGTGATCGTCCACAGCTACTACAACAGGAAAAACGATCCGCCGCTGCCGGTGTTTGTGGTGCGTCTTTTCTGACAGTTCAGAAGTATAGATGAAAAGAAATTTGGGTTTACAGCCGGCCGGCGAAAAGGAGACAGATATATGCATGAAACAGAACATATTGAAGAAAAAGTGATTCTGGCAGGGATCGATACCGGAAATCCGGATCAGGCGCAGCGTTCTCTCGATGAGCTGGCTGAACTTGCAAAGACTGCTGGGGCAGAAGTTGCGGGGCGGCTGATCCAGGCAAGGGAGAGCGCCCATCCCGCGACCTACATCGGGAAAGGAAAGCTGGAGGAATTAAAAGACCTGATCTGGGAGACAGATGCCACCGGCATCATCTGCGACGATGAACTGACCAGCGCCCAGCTGGGAAATCTGGAAACGGAGCTGTCCTGCAGGATCATCGACCGGACTCTGCTTATCCTCGATATCTTCGCGGCCCGCGCAGTATCCGGTGAAGGAAAGATACAGGTGGAGCTTGCCCAGCTGAGATACCGTGCTTCCCGTCTGACCGGACTTGGCAGATCCCTCTCCCGTCTGGGAGGCGGCATCGGGACCAGGGGGCCGGGCGAGAAAAAGCTGGAGATGGATCGGCGTCTGATCCGGGAGCGGATCAGCAGACTGAAACGTGATCTGCGCGATGTGGAAAAGCATAGGGAGCTGATACGATCCCAGCGCAGACAGTCGGGCATGAAAGTAGCTGCGCTTGTGGGGTACACTTCTGCAGGAAAGAGCAGCATCGAAAATGCTCTGACAGACGCGGGAATCCTGGAGGATGCCATGCTCTTTTCTACACTGGATACAACAACGCGTTCACTGGTCCTGGATAATACCCAGGAGATCCTGCTCACGGACACAGTCGGGTTTATACGGAAGCTTCCCCACCATCTGGTGGAGGCGTTTAAAAGCACGCTAGAGGAAGCAAAGTATGCGGATATCATCATCCATGTGGTGGATGCGTCAAATCCTCAGATGGACGAACAGATGTATGTGGTCTATGATACGCTGCGTCAGCTTGGTGTGGAAGACAGACCTGTGGTGACGCTCTTCAATAAACAGGACAGGCTGGAACAGCCGGGGAGACAGCGGGATTTTCAGGCGGATTATTCCATTCCCACATCAGCGAAGACCGGACAGGGGCTGGAAGAACTCAAAAAAGCTCTTCTGGAAATCCTGCGGAGAGACCAGATTTATATTGAAAGGCTGTATGATTTTTCAGAGGCGGGAAAGATCCAGCTGATCCGCAGCCGCGGCCAGCTTATTTCGGAAGAGTATGTTCCGGAAGGAATTAAGGTAAAAGCGTATGTTCCAAAAGATATATATGGGAGGCTTTGATCATGATCACGATAGACAGAGAAAAATGTATCGGATGCGGGCTGTGTGTAAAGGACTGCCCGGCCGGGAAACTGCGGCTGGAAGATAAAAAGGCGGTATATACGCCGGAATGTATTGAGTGCGGACACTGCGTCGCGGTCTGTCCCCGGGCGGCAGTGGCAATCCCGGAGTATGATATGGAAGATGTTGAAGAATACGATAAAGATGAATTTTCGGTAGATCCGGAGCACTTCCTGCATGCTGTAAAATTCCGGAGAAGTATCCGCGCTTACAGAGAACAGGAGCTGGAGAAAGAGAAACTGGAGAAGATACTGCAGGCGGGCAGATATACCCCGACTGCAAAGAACACCCAGTCCTGCCGCTTTATTGTTTTAAAAGATGAACTGGAGGAGTTTAAGAAACTTCTGTGGGAAGAGATCCCGGAACTGGCAGATCGGATGAAGGGTGAAATGCCCCAATATGCAATGCTGTTCAAATTCATGTACAGGCGCTGGAAGAAAGATCATGATGCGGATCAGTTATTTTTCAACGCTCCATCCTGTATCATGGTCATTTCGGATAATCCGCTCGACGGCGGTCTTGCGGCGGCAAATATGGAGACCATGGCCGTGGCAGAGGGTGCGGGCGTGCTTTACAGCGGATATCTGCAGCGGATCATAGAGGCGTCCCCGAAACTGAAAGAATGGCTGGGAATCCCGGACAGACATCTCACGGCCTGTATGCTCATCGGATATCCTGCAGTTACATACAGAAGGACAGCGCCGAGAAAAAAGGCAGATATCATCTGGAGATAACTGCCCGGGATCATTTATATTTAGAAAAAGGATATCATGCTTAACAAGCTGGTATCAGAGGAAGGGTTTTGACGGCGTCTCAGGATAGCTGCCCATGGATACCAGCAGCCTCAGGCCGGCGTCTCTTGCCGTCAGAACTGCATTTTTTACAGCGGAAGCGTCACCGGTCACTGCAACGATCACTTCGTTGGAATGACTGGTGCCCTGGTCCGGCGTCATATAACGGATCACCTCTACCGGTGATGCCTTGACAGCCAGATCAGCCATGACAAGGCCGATCGCTGCGGGCGAACCGCAGAAGAAGCCGAAAGGTCTTCCAATGGGGGCGTCAAACGCCATGTTGAGTGCCTGATCTGCATTTGCCGAGTAAGTGAATTCCAGATGGCCGGCCTGGCTGATATACAGTTCACCGGCATATTTTTCTATATATTCAAGAGAAATCTCTACGGCTCTTCGTACATCGGATACGTTATCCCCTCCAATAATGATAAAACATCCGTGACCGCCCCATCCTTTTGTATCCCGGGGAAGTTCTATGGACACTACTTTTGTATTAGTTGATTTTACAGCCTCGTCCACAGCATTGATCTGTCCGGCTGCCCCTGTACGTGAGCTGATCAGCCCCAGACTTTTGTAAGGTTTCTTCAGATGCATCTGCCCCAGGAGGGAATCATCGATCCCGGGGATGACAAGCCCGATCGTATCGAGCACAGTGGTGCCCACGAATTCGGTCATTGAACAGTCTGTGGGGATTTGTGTCAGGTTATTTACATCTATCATCTATATAATCTCCTGTTTATCTATAAGAACTATGACAATACAGTCTGCTGTGTTTGAAAAATCATATCATACCGCCGTCCAGTCCGATGATCTGGCCGGTCAGATAAGCCGGTGCTTCAGCCAGCATGAGCACAGCGCGTGCAGCTTCTTCAGGGGTGCCGTATCTCCCTGCCGGGATTTCCTCTTCGAGAGCGGCCCGTTCTTCCGTGCTGAGTCTGGCATTCATTTCCGTATCGATCACTCCGCATGCGAGCGCATTAACCTGTATATTACTGGGAGCCAGTTCTTTCGCCAGCGCCCGTGTCAGTCCGTGCAGGCCGGATTTGGCGGCGGAATATGCGGCTTCGCAGGAAGCCCCGGCAGTGCCCCACATGGAAGAAATGTTGATGATCTTTCCGCTCTTGCGGGAAACCATGTAAGGGATCGCTGCTCTGCAGCAATAGAAAGCGGAGGAGAGATCCGTGTCGATCACTGCCCGCCAGTCTTCATCGGTCATATCACTTAACAGTCCGAAATAAGCTCGTCCGGCGTTGTTGACAAGTACTTCCAGCCCGCCGCACAATGTAGAAATCTTATCAAACATTGTGCGCACATCATCGGGGCTTCCCACATCGCCGGGAAGCATGGTGCAGATACCGCCGGATGCAAGGATCATGCGTTCGGTCTCTTTCAGCTGGTCAAGAGAATTTCTGCAGTTGATAAATACATGCCAGTCGTGTTCCGCAAAGGCAAGGGCGCACATCCGTCCGATACCTCTGGAAGAGCCTGTGATCAGTACATGTTTTCTTTCCATTTGGTCCTCCCGTCTGTTTTCTTTTGAAAATAGTATACCACATTTTCATTGTACTTGCCCCCTCCTTGTGTTAAAATTTACATGACAACCGGAATATTGAAAAGAAATCATCTTTGCGGCAGTTTGGCGGCAGGGTGAGCAGATCTCTGCGGAGGGTAAGAGATATGATAGATGACGCGATGGAGTTTGCGACGAAAGCACATGAAGGGCAGTTTCGTAAGGGAACAAGACGCCCCTATATTGTCCATCCTATCGAGGTGGCGGACATCGTGTCGACAATGACAAAGGACGAGGAAGTAATCTGTGCGGCAGTACTGCACGATACGATCGAGGACTGCAGCGGGATTACCTGGGATGTATTGAAACTCCGCTTCGGAGGACGGGTGGCAGATATGGTCGCCCAGGAGAGCGAGGATAAATCCCGGAGCTGGGAAGAACGAAAAGGTGCAACGATCAGACGGTTGAAAGATGCACCGGTCGAAGTACAGATGATAGGTCTGGCGGACAAGCTTTCCAACATGAGGGACATAGACCGGGATTATCCGGTGCTCGGTGATGAGCTGTGGAGACGTTTCCGTATGCAGAGTAAATCCGCTCTGGCATGGTACTATAAAGGAATCCGTGATGTGCTGGAGGAGAATTTTAAAGGGGTGGAAGCATACGAGGAATACTGCCGGCTGATCGAGAAGAATTTTGGCCCGGGACCGGCGCATACTGAGTGGAGGAAAGGAGACGGACAGCAATGACGGGGAAGACGAGGGTGATCTGTTTTGCAAACAATAAAGGAGGGAGCGGAAAGTCTACGACATGTTCTAATGTGGGATACGGCCTGACACAGCTCGGGCGGAAAGTCCTGCTCATTGACGGGGACATGCAGCTGAATCTTTCCCTCTCTCTTTTTGATGAGGATACTGTGCTCGGATTTGCACAGGGAGAGAAAAACCTCTATGAAGGGATCCGCAGGCAGGATGACCTGAAAGATTATATCGTCCATACAGAGTATGAGAATCTTGATCTGATCCCGTCTTCTACTCTGATGAGCTCTATTGAGTATGAGCTGTTTACCAAATGGCAGAGAGAATATATCCTGAAGAAAGGACTGAAGAGCATTCTGGACTCGGGGGCATATGATTACATACTGATCGATGCGCCTCCTACGCTTGGCGGCTGGGTGATGAATATCCTGTGCGCATCGGATGAGATCATCATCCCTGTGGAAGCATCGCCGTGGGGACTGTTCGGTCTTGGAAATATGTTTGAATTTCTTGAGCAGGTGAAGGAGATAGCGCCGGATCTGAAACAGGGCGGTATTGTGATCACGAAAGTAGATACAAGAAAGAACTATTTTAAGCAGACCATGGAAACGCTCAGAGAGCTTGATGATGTAAAGGTATTTGATACGTATATCCGTGTGGACAGCGGAATTGAGTGGTCCCAGGATAATAATGCGCCGGTCATGGCATATAAAAAAAGCAGCCGTAGTGCCAAAGAGTATATGGAACTGACAAAAGAAATTGATGCGGCGGGAACAATTGCCTGAGGAAGCAGTGTAAAAACAGAAAGAGCAGGGGTAGGATGCACAGGGAACTGCTGAGAGAGCTGTCGGTCATAACTGAAGAGGAACGGAAAATCCTTGACGGACGAAAAGAAATTGACCAGCAGATATATACCGAAAAAAAAGATATGGTCATTGACAGTAAAAAGCTTCTCCAGAAGGGGAAGCTTATTCAAGTACGTCCGCACACCAGATTCGTACATTTCCCAAAGCATACCCATAATTATATTGAAGTGATCTATATGTGCCAGGGAAGCACGAAGCACATTATTAACGGAAATGAAGTTGTACTGGAACAGGGAGACCTTCTTTTTCTCAATCAGAATGCGGTCCAGGAGATCATGCCGGCGGGGCAGGAGGATATCGCGGTGAATTTTATCGTGCTTCCGGAGTTCCTGGATACTGCTTTTTCCATGATGGGAGATGAGGAGAACCAGCTCAGGGATTTTCTGGTGGGAGCGCTTTCGGGAAGGGATGGCGAGATATCATGGATGTATTTTCATGTGGCGGATATCCTGCCCATCCAGAACCTGATCGAAAATATGGTGTGGACGATCTTCTATGATTCGTCCAATAAGAGAAGCTGCACCCAGATCACCATGGGACTTCTATTCCTGCAGCTTCTGAATTATATGGATAAGATGGAGACCGGCGGTTCCAGTTATGATTCGGAGATTACGGCTGCGGTTCTATGCTATATCAATGAATGTTACAAGAATGGGACACTCTCTGAACTCGCAGGGCAGATGGGGTATGATGTGTACTGGCTGAGCAGGGAAATCCGGCGCAGGACGGGAAAGACATACAAAGAGCTGCTCCAGGAAAAAAGGATGCAGCAGGCGGTATATCTGCTGACGAATAGTAAGATACCGGTGACGGACATTATCGAATCGGTGGGATATGACAATACGAGCTATTTCTATCGGAAGTTCAGGGAGAAATACGGTATGAGTCCGAAGGAGTTCAGAGGACATTTTGTACAAAATACCTGAATTAAATTTGTGAAAACTGCAAAAAAGAACCTTAAAATGAACAAATAGATGCAAATAAGGACGCTGTTTTATATAAATAGCGTCCTTTTTCTGGGCGCTTTTGACAATTATAATAAAAATTAGAGAAAAAAGAGAAGGAGGCACTTACAGATGGAAAAGTATTATTTGGCCGTTGATATCGGTGCATCCAGCGGACGCCATATGCTTGCCAGCATGAAAGACGGAAAGATGCAGCTTGAGGAAGTGTATCGTTTCCCGAATGGAATGGACAATAAGAACGGAACGCTGTGCTGGGATGTAGAGCGTCTGATCACGGAGATCAAAAACGGTCTCAAGAAGTGTAAAGAGATCGGCAAGATCCCGGTTTCCATGGGTATCGATACATGGGGCGTTGATTATGTTCTTCTCGATAAGGACGACAACATTTTGGGCGATACAGCAGGATACCGCGATAGCCGTACAGAGGGAATGGACGAGAAAGTATATGAAGTTATTCCGCAGGATGATCTGTATGCAAGGACCGGTATCCAGAAACAGATCTTCAACACGATCTACCAGCTCATGGCTGTAAAGCAGTCCCATCCGGAATATCTGGAACAGGCGGAGACGATCCTGATGATCCCGGATTACTTCAACTTCCTGCTCACAGGTGTGAAGAAGAATGAGTACACGGAGGCTACGACAGGACAACTGATCAGCCCGAAGACCAACGACTGGGATTATGAATTGATCGATATGCTGGGATATAACTCCAGGATGTTCCTGCCGGTATCCATGCCGGGTACGGTAGTAGGAGATTTTACAGAGGAAGTGCAGAAAGAGGTTGGATTTAACTGTACAGTCGTCCTGCCGGCAACACATGATACGGGGAGCGCAGTGCTTGCAGTGCCGACAAACGATGACGATGCGGTATACATCAGCTCCGGTACATGGTCACTGATGGGTATTGAGAGGAAAGAGGCTCACTGCTCCATGGAGAGCATGAAGGCGAACTTTACAAATGAAGGCGGATACGATCACAGATTCCGTTACCTGAAGAACATTATGGGACTGTGGATGATCCAGTCTGTGAAGAAAGAGTTTACTGAGGATCTGTCATTTGCCGAGATCTGCGAGATGGCTTCCAAAGAGACTATTTCCTCCATTGTGGACTGCAACGACGACTGTTTCCTCGCACCGAAGAGTATGATCGAGGCTGTTCAGAAGTTCTGCCGCGACACGGACCAGCAGGTCCCGGAGACCGTGGGCGAGATCTCGTCTGTGATATACAACAGCCTTGCAAAATGCTACGGCGATACTGTGGAGGAGATCGAGGCGATCACGGGTAAGAAGTACAGCACGATCTACGTTGTAGGCGGCGGATCCAATGCCGGATATTTAAACGAGCTTACAGCAAAATATACCGGAAGAAAAGTTTCAGCAGGGCCGTCCGAGGCCACCGCTATCGGAAATATCATTGTGCAGATGCTTCACGACGGCGTGTTCGCAAGCCTGCCGGAGGCAAGGACCTGTGTGAAAGAATCATTTGATGTAAAAATGTACGAGTAAACATTAACACTGTTGAAAGACAGAAAATAAAGAAGAAACAGGAGGATTTCAAATGTTAGTTGAGACAAAAGCAAAAGTAGGCGTATTTTCCATCGCTCTGGGTGCATACCTGCCCCAGTTCCCGTCACTGGTGCCGGAGTTTGAGGCACAGTACGACGCATTCAAGAAGACGCTTCCGGATACAGTGGAGATCATTGACGGAGGAATGGTCACGACAAAAGAGCAGTCACAGGCAGCAGGCGACAAGTTCCGCGCGGCTGACGTTGACCTTGTATTTATGCAGCTTCTGACATACGCTACATCCTACAATATGCTTCCGGCTGTCAAAGATCTGGATGTACCGGTTGTTCTTGTAAACGTACAGAAGTTAAAGGCACTGGATTACGACCACACGGATATCGCAGCATGGCTGGGCGAAGGTTATGCATGCGGAGCTGTGGGCGAGATGGTGGCAGATCTTGAGAGATTCGGCAAGAGACACGCAGTGATCACAGGCGTTGTCGAGGGCGGAGATCCGGCTGTACAGAAGGAGATCGAAGACTGGTGCCGTGCAGCGCAGGTGAGAAGAAGATTCCGTGACACGAACATTGCTCAGATCGGAAGACCGTATCCGGGTATGATGGATCTCTATATCGACGAGTCTAACCTGTACAGAAGAATGCATCTGTATACAAAGCAGTTTGACTGGGAGAAGATGTGGGCGATCGCCGATAATATTACAGACGAAGAAGCAATCCGCGCGAAAGCACAGGACATCCTTGATACTTTTGATATCGAGGGCGGCGGAAGCATCGAGGAAGTATGGGAGATGGCGAAATACGTCGTTGCATTTGAGCAGTGGGTAAAAGACGAGAAGCTTGGCCTGATCGCTTCCCACTACGACGGATTTGCACAGGGCAAGGCAGGTGTCCTTGACAGTATGCTCATCCCGGCATTCTCCATGCTGATCAAACAGGGAACAGCATGTGCGGTAGAGGGAGATATGAAGGTTGCCATGGCAATGAGCATCTTAAAGACCATCTCCGGCACAGGCCAGCTCGCAGAGATGTACTCCATCGACTTTAATGATGATATTGCGATCATCGGACACAGCGGATCAGGAGATGCTGACATTTCCTGCAAGAAACCGACCATGAAGATCGTGAAGGTATTCCACGGCAAGACAGGCGGCGGATATCTGACACAGTTCTATCCGTACACAGGACCGGTCACATATCTTGCGATCACACAGGACGGAGACGGACATTTCAAATTCGTAGTGGCAGAGGGCGTCAACGAGGAGGGACCGATCCTTTCCTTCGGAGATACAAATATGAGGACACGCTTCACATGCGGTGCAAGAGAATTTGTGAATCGCTGGAGCGAGTGCGGACCGACACACCACTTTGCGGCTGCTACAGGAAGACACATTGATACGATCCTTAAAGTTGCAGAAATCTTCAACGTGCCGGTTGATATCGTGACGAGATAAAGTTCAGACATCAGGAGCGAGGGTTGAACTGAAGAAATAGAGTAAGATTAGAAAGCCGCTGCGGCGGGGGACTGTATATGCATATAATACTGCATGGGTTCCCGGACGCGGCGGCTTTTATCATGTACCGGTGCGTTGATTAAAAACCGTATTTTCGGTCAAAAATAAGAATAGATAATCATAAAAAAACATATTTGTGCAAAATAAACCAAAAATGA
Organism: Candidatus Mediterraneibacter faecipullorum; assembly: GCA_019119675.1. GTDB lineage: Bacteria > Bacillota > Clostridia > Lachnospirales > Lachnospiraceae > Mediterraneibacter > Mediterraneibacter faecipullorum. The sequence continues at coordinate 28,560 of DWWO01000006.1, forward strand.
TCACGAAATATGTGAATTATTTTGATTGAAATTGACTGAATATGAATGTATAATGTAACCACAAAAAGAAATGGAGGAAACGAAATGATCTACACAGTTACATTTAACCCGTCTCTGGATTATATCGTCTCTGTCGATGATTTCAAACTCGGGCTTACGAACCGCACAAGCTCGGAACTGCTCCTGCCGGGAGGAAAAGGGATCAATGTTTCTACAATCCTTACGAATCTCGGGATCGAGAGTACGGCTCTCGGGTTTGTCGCCGGTTTTACAGGGGACGAGATCATCCGTAAAGTGGAAGAAATCGGAGTGCGTTCCGATTTTATCCGCATTGGAGATGGAATATCCCGGATCAATGTCAAACTGAAAAGTATCGACGGAACCGAGATCAACGGGATGGGACCGGATATCAGCAGAGAAAAGACGGAGGAACTGATGGAGAAACTGGATGTCCTGGATGAGGGAGATGTGCTTGTCCTGGCGGGCAGTATCCCGGTTTCCATGCCCGATGATATATACAGCCGGATCCTGGAACGGCTTGAAGGAAAGGGTGTTACATTTATTGTGGATGCAACGGGAGAACTTCTCATGAACGTGCTGAAATATCAACCGTTTCTTATCAAACCGAATAATCATGAACTGGGCGATATATTCAAAGTGAACTTAGAGACGAGAGAAGAGGTTGTCCCATACGGCAGGAAACTTCAGGCAATGGGTGCGAAAAATGTACTGATTTCCATGGCCGGAGAGGGTGCGGTCCTGGTGGCGGAGGACGGCAGCGTATATGATGCCCCGGCGCCCGAAGGAGTCCTTGTCAACGCAGTGGGGGCGGGGGATTCCATGGTGGCCGGATTTACTGCCGGATGGATGGAGAAGAAAGATTACAGGCACGCATTCTATATGGGGGTTGCAGCGGGAAGTGCAAGTGCATTTTCCGAGTATCTTGCCACAAAGAATGAGATCATGAGTCTGTATCAGAAGATCATATAAAGCAGCAGTTCAGCCTAAGTCAGTGCGTCAGCGCGGCTTTGAGAATGGACCAGGCGGACGAGGAACAGAGTGATATTGATGAACGTCTTGCCGACACGAACATGGATGCGGCGGATGGTTTTAAGATACTTGCTGTCACTTCATGCCCTACCGGAATCGCACATACCTATATGGCGGCAGAGGGAATCGAGAAAGCAGCAAAAGCTAAGAACTGCTTTATAAAAGTAGAAACGCGCGGTTCAGGCGGAGCCAAGAATGTCCTGACGGACGAGGAAATCCGTGATGCGGACTGCATTATCGTAGCGGCCGATGCTCAGGTACCCATGGAACGCTTTGACGGAAAGAAAGTAATCGAGTGTCAGGTGTCTGACGGGATCAGCAAGGCGGATAAACTGGTAGAACAGGCAATTTCGGGAAATGTTCCGGTCTATCACGGCACAGGAGAGGGAGCATCGGCTTCTTCCGGAAGTGCAAAATCCGGAGGTGTCGGGCACAAGATATATACACAGCTTATGAACGGGGTGTCTCATATGCTTCCGTTTGTGGTGGGAGGAGGTATCCTCATTGCCATTGCATTTCTGATCGACGGACTTTCAGTGGATCTGAATGCGCTGCCCGCTGATCAGAGAGCGGATTTTGGAACGATCACTCCGCTGGCAGCCCTCTTTAAAGGCATTGGTGATACGGCATTCGGTTTCATGCTGCCGGTACTTGCAGGATTTATCGCTATGGCCATTGGCGACCGGCCGGCTCTGGCGGTAGGCTTTGTGGGCGGTATGATCGCATCTGGCGGAAAGTCGGGATTCTTAGGCGCGCTCGTAGCCGGATTTGCAGCAGGGTATATTATCCTGGGACTGCGCAAAATCTGTGGAAAACTGCCTCAGGCGATCGAAAAGATCGCACCGGTCCTGCTCTATCCGGTATTTGGTATTCTGATCATGGGACTTTTGATGAACTTTGTAGTGGAGCCGATCATGGGCGGCATCAATACAGCGCTTAATACAGGACTCTCCAATATGGGCGAGACGAGCAAAGTGCTCGTGGGCCTGATCCTTGGAGGTATGATGGCGATCGATATGGGAGGTCCGTTCAACAAAGCTGCTTATGTATTCGGTACAGCGTCTATCGCAGCAGGAAACTATGACATTATGGCAGCGGTTATGATCGGCGGAATGACGCCGCCGTGTGCGATCGCACTTGCAACTCTGCTCTTTAAAAATAAATTTACCAAAGAACAGAGAGAGACAGGGCCGACCAACTTTATCATGGGACTGGCATTTATTACAGAGGGCGCCATCCCGTTCGCGGCATCCGATCCGCTCCATGTGCTCCCGGCCTGCATCGCAGGTTCAGCTGTAGCCGGAGCCTTGTCCATGGCGTTTAACTGCACACTTATGGCTCCCCACGGCGGTATCTTCGTATTTCCGGTGGTGGGCAACGCCCTGCTGTATCTTGCAGCTCTGGTGGTCGGTACTGTGATATCTGCACTGCTGCTCGGACTGCTGAAGAAGAAGGTGGATTAATCAGAAAAATTGGCGTACAATAGAGGAAATACAATTATAAAGAGGTTGTTATGTTATCAGAACAGAGATATGAAAAGATACTGGCTCTTCTGGATGAAAAGAAGAGCGTCACTGTGGCGGAGATCACAGAACTCCTCGGCATTTCCGAATCTACTGCACGCCGTGATATTACGGCTCTTGACAGGGCCGGCAGACTGACGAAAGTATTCGGAGGAGCCGTGACTAGTGACGGCTCCTTTGTCACGCAGGAACCCACGGTCGCACAGAAAGTAGAAGTACAGAAAGCACAAAAGATCCAGATCGCACGATGCGCCGCAGCGATGATCGAGGACAGGGATTTTGTCTATCTGGATGCGGGGACAACTACCGGATATATGATCGAATTCCTTGCCCGGACGAAAGCTGCATTTGTGACAAATGCTGTGGCTCATGCACAAAAACTGGCTGCACAGGGAAATCAAGTATTTCTTATAGGGGGAGAATTAAAGAGCTCCACTGAGGCGGTGATCGGAGCCCAGGCCATGGAGACTCTGGAAAGATATCATTTTACAAAAGGATTCTTCGGGGCAAACGGCATCAGCAGAAATGAGGGCTTTACTACGCCGGATGCCGGAGAGGCGCAGGTAAAAAGGACAGCTATGCGTCAGTGCAGGATCTGTTATGTGCTTGTTGACAGCACTAAGTTCGGAAACATCAGTGCTGTCACATTTGCACCTTTTGAAGCAGGGACTATTCTTACAGAGAAGATCGTGGAAGGATATCAGGCAGGAGAGAAACTGATCCTCTGCGAGCCGGAAATGGGTCAGTCAATCCTGTAGCATGCCAGTTCGTAAGGAATAAAGTATCCCCGCGCATGCCGGCATACAGGGCATACCGGCGGTGCCTGATTACCCTCGTGTATATAACCACAGTTGGTACACATCCATTTAGACGTTGCCTTTGGCTGATACCAGGTGTCGGATTCCAGCATTTCCGCCAGTTTTGCAAACCGCTGTTCGTGGATATGCTCAATTTCCGCAATCTGATGGAACGCAGAAGCTGCTTCGGAAAATCCTTCTTCGCGGGCAGTATTGCCAAATGCCTGATAGACATCAGCGAATTCTTCGTGCTCATTGTGCTCGGCTGCGCGCAGAAGTCCGGGAAGGGTATCCTGCTGGTCGATGGGATAACTTCCGTCGATATGGATAGTATCCCCGGACAGTTCTTTGAGCAGATCATAGAAACGTTCTGCGTGGGCGCGTTCCTGATCAGCGGTATAGCGGAAAATTTCCGCGATTGTGAGCATTCCGTCCTCCTCCGCGCGTTCCGCTGCGATCGTGTATCGGTTGCGGGCCTGGCTCTCGCCTGCGAATGCCCTCATGAGATTCTCTTTTGTCATACTTTCGGAAAAATTAACAGCCATGGTACACACTCCTTTTCTGTTTATTGAAAAGTATGTGTCATGGCTGTTAAATTTATACATTTAGTTGAATCCGATCAGGCGGCGTGCCACGCTGTAAGCAAGAGACGAAACCTTTCTTCCTGAACGTCCCGGCAGATTCATCGTCTGACCGAGGATGCCGTAGCGGATCTTGACATAAGTCTTGTAGTCTTTTCGTTTCAGGTAATCCCAGAGCTCCTTCTTTTTTACAAGATTTTCCTGCTTTTTGGAACGGATACACAGGATAGATGAAACGGTCATCATAATAGCAAGATAGTTGACCATATATTTTCGAAGCTTCTTGCTGGTGATCATGCGCAGTTCATACATCGCGATCATTGTCTTTGTGACAAAGAGCTGCTGGTCGATCCTGCTGATCATGACCTTCTCGTTTACCGACTGGTCTTCGCGGCCGATAAAATATCTGTAGAAGTCTACATTCAGATAATACAGGGTGCGCACATGCGGCAGCGGATAGTATACATAAATGTTATCCACGTAGAATGTATGCTTCGGCAGTTCGAGCTGGCAGAGTTTCAGCATCTCCGTGCGGTAGATGACAGAGTGCATCAGGATATACTGATCCAGACGGAAACGGCCGATATCATCCCAGCGGAAGATCTGATTCTCCGGAAGTACGTTGTCATAGCGGATTACTTTCTTGTGCTCCATGCCGACTTTTTCATACACGTAGTTGGCGATGATCATATCGACCCCGGAGTCCGCATCTACAAACCCTTTGATCGCATCGAGAATCTTTACAAGAGAATCTTTATCTACCCAGTCGTCACTGTCTACTACTTTAAAATATTTTCCGGTGGCGTGCTGCAGTCCGCAGTTGACAGCGTCACCGTGTCCGCCATTCTCCTTGTTGATGGCTTTTACGATCGTAGGATATTTTTCCTGATAGCGCTCGGCTATTTTCTGTGTTCCGTCTTTAGACCCGTCGTTGACTACGAGGATTTCAACATCTTCCCCTCCGCCGACGAGGATGGAGTTGATGGCCTTTTCCATATATGCTTCCGAATTATAGCATGGTATAGCGAATGAGATATATTTCATAGTTTCCCCTCCCATGGTTTTACAGGAATATTTAATAGTTTTTTATGATATCGGTTTATTATACCATTGTTCAATGTATATTGTAAAATTTATTTTTTTCGGATATAGTAGAGTTATCGGTTTTGAACAGAACATGGAACATAAGGAGGAGACAAATGAAGAAAAATGTGATCGTAGGACAGTCCGGCGGTCCCACCGCCGTGATAAATGCGAGCCTGTACGGTGTCGTATATGAGGCGCTGAACAGAGAGGACGCATGCGGAACAGTATATGGCATGATCAACGGTATCGAAGGGTTCCTGAATGACCGGATCATGGATATGGAACCGCTTGAAAAATCGGGAGAACTGGAATTGATCCGGACGACTCCCGGGTCCTATCTGGGATCATGCAGATATAAGCTGCCGGAGGATCTCGGGGATGAGGTGTATCCGAAGCTGTTCGAGAAGTTTGAACAGTACGGGATCGGGTATTTTTTCTATATCGGTGGCAACGATTCCATGGATACGGTGAGCAAGCTTTCGCGTTATGCGGAAAAGACAGGAAGTGATATCCGGTTCATGGGAATCCCGAAGACCATCGATAACGATCTGGTACGCACGGATCACACGCCGGGGTTTGGCAGCGCGGCGAAATATGTTGCATCAACAGTGCGGGAGATCGCGGTCGATGCATCTGTATATGATAACAAAAAATCCGTTATGATCGTGGAGATCATGGGGCGTCATGCCGGCTGGCTGACGGCGGCGAGTGTTCTTGCACGAAAGTTCGAGGGCGACAATCCGGTGCTGATCTATCTGCCGGAGACTGCGTTTGATCCGGGAAAATTTATTTCTGACGTGAAAGAAGCGCTTGAGAAAGTGTCGAATCTGGTCGTATGCATTTCAGAAGGAATTAACGATGGAAACGGAACATTTATCTGTGAGCTTGCAAGCGATGTGGGCGTAGATAATTTCGGCCATAAGATGCTCACCGGTTCCGGAAAATATCTGGAAAATCTGGTGAAAGAGAAGATTGGGGTGAAAGTGAGATCTATCGAACTCAATGTATGCCAGAGATGTTCGTCCGCAATGCTCTCAGCTACAGATCAGAAAGAAGCCATTGCCTCCGGCGCATATGGTGTAAAATGTGCGATTGAGGGTGAGACAGGAAAGATGATCGGCTTCTCCCGTCTGGCGGGCGAAGATTATAAGATCGATTATGTGGCGGAAGATGTAAACCTGATCTGCAATCAGGAAAAGACCGTTCCCCTTGAGTGGATCACAGGGAACGGTTCGGATATCGGACAGGAATTTATAGATTATGCACTCCCACTGATTAAGGGAGAAGTGAAAGTGCCGTCAGAGGACGGGCTGCCGCTGTTTGCTTACCGGAAATAGATGTTCCGCCGCAAGAGTACGGATTGATTTGCGGGCAGTGCCATACGGGGTGAAACAGTGCCGGATCAGCACAGCTGTGTGGCGCAGGATTTTCCGTCTGCCATCTCGATCAGTCCGAGCACTCCGCAGTACACCATACTTTTCACGGCGCTGTCTGTGTAGAAAGCCATGTGCTGCGTGTGGATGACGTTTTTAAATTGTCTTAAATAAGCCATATCACGGTTGGAGAGGATGTCAGTACGCAGATCCTTGTGTACGATATCCTCTTCGTATTCTATGCAGTCAAGTCCCAACGCCCCGATCTGTTCGGATTCGATGCCGGAGATCAGGGCCTTGATGTCTGTGAGTGCACCTCTTGAGCAGTTGACCAGAACAACGCCCTTCTTCATGCGTGACAGTGTTTCAGCGCTGATCATATGATGTGTCTCCGGGGTGAGAGGAAGATGCAGGGAGATCACGTCGGATTCCTGGTAGAGGGTTTCAAGCGGAACATATTCCGCAAGATCTGCAACATCCGGATTCTCGTGCCGGTTATACGCGAGTATGCGGCAGCCGAATCCCGACAGTTCCTTTATGATGGTGCTCCCGATCTGTCCGGTGCCTATGATCCCCACTGTAAGATCCTTCAGTTCCCTGCCTATATTTCCGGGATTTCGGATAACGCTTTAAAATATTCCCTTTCATCATCTCTTACTTCAAATGCATATATTTTCATGAGTGACCTCCTGATCTGATTATTATTGGCTACAGAGCAGTATAAAAAACAGGGAAAATCCTGTCAATCCAGCGCTTTGACGCGGCAAACCGCTGCGGTGTGAAGCGACGAATCAGGAGTAAGATGTCTTATGCAAAAATACCTTGCATAAGATATATCACATCAGGGAAGACCCGTATGAGGGGCATGTGAGCAGGAGGTATATATGAGTCAGAAAGTGGAAAACATCCTTAATCTCGCTCTTGGAGCAACTCCGGAAGAGCGGGCACGCTCTGGAGAACTGGACGTTGGGTATGACGCGGAAGAGCGGGAGTGGGAACTGATCGTAAAGTATTCCGGAAGTCTGGAATCTGTCAGGAGTATCTCATCTTCGGTGACGGAGCTGATAAACGGATATGCAGTGATCGTAATACGAGAAGACCGGATCGAAGAGCTTGCCAGTTTCCCGGAGGTGGAATTTATCGAGAAGCCGAAAAGTCTTTATTTTCAGGCGGATGTGGGGAGGCAGGCTTCCTGCATCGATACTGTCCAGAGGGCGCCGTATAATTTAAGCGGTCGTGGTGTTCTGGTCGGAATCGTGGACAGCGGGATCGATTATGAAAATCCGGATTTCAGGAACGAGGACGGAACCACAAGGGTCGTGTCGCTGTGGGATCAGTCGGTATCGGGAAATCCTCCTGCCGGATATGCTGTGGGAAGTGAATTTACAAGGGAAGAGATCAATGCAGCGCTGGCGGGGAACGGTCCCGGCGGAGGTGCGGGGGAAAGTACGAGGACAGTACTGAGTCGTGACACGAGCGGTCATGGAACTGCGGTAGCGGGAATCGCAGCGGGAAATGGAAGAGGAAGCGAGGGGCGGATGTACCGGGGTGCGGCTCCGGAGGCGGAGCTTATTATCGTGAAAATGGGGACTCCGCGTCCGGACGGATTCCCGCGTACCACCGAACTGATGACAGGTGTGGACTATGTGATCCGAAAGGCGCTCGAACTGAGGATGCCTGTGGCTGTCAATATCAGTTTCGGTAATACATACGGTTCTCATGAACCTTATAATTAAGGGAAAGATAAAGAAAACACTGATATTTCCTGTGGTTACAGGACGTATCAGTGTTTTACTTTGTATCAGGATCGTTTGCTGCTCTGGTCTTGTAATATTCGGTCAGGATCATGTTGATCTGCTGAGAGCGTGTGCGGAAGTTCTCTTTTGCGTCCTTATCAATCTCAGCGACCAGATCTCTGGAAAGAGTTGTATAGACCTGAATATTGTTGGAACTGATAGCCATGTGATACCTCCCGGTCAAAATTAATAACTGTATTTTATCATAAAAACAATATATAAACAACTTTCAAAAAGGACTTAGGGCAGTGTAAAATTTCCTTCGGAAATGAGCTTTTTTCAAAAATAATAGACGGCAACATACTTGCTGCCGCCAGTTACCGTTCATGATTCTGATTTTTTCTCTTTTGTCGGACAGGCTGATTTTTCCTGCGTTCAATTTCCTGTTCAATACGTTTTTGAGAAACTCGTTTACGGAAAGCTTCTGAATCTTCACCAAGCCGGTTGTCTATATCCCTGACAGAGTCATGAAACAGGGAAGCATCAAATTTTTGTCCCATTGTGGCATATAACTTCTGATAAACATGATCCCTAATTGTATCTCTTTCATCAACTCTTGCATCGAACAGTTCCTCTGATTTTTCGGGACTGACGTCTGCTTTGATTTCCTGAAACAGTTTTTGATTTTCGGTCAGCTTAATAGAGAAGTCTTCATACTGTAAATCCAGTTTTTCTAAAAAATCTTTCTGATTTTTAAGAGAAATTTCGCTTGCCTTTATTTCGGATTCATTGTGAAAATAATTATCACAGAGAAGCCGTTCTTTCTGCGACAGCAATTCTTCAATATCCTCAGTAAGAGTCGTGATCTTCTGGCTGATCTGGTAATACTGGACTGGCTGCAGGAAACTGAGTTTCTTTTTCTGTGACTGGAGGGATTTCTTTTCTGTCTGCTTTGTCCGGATTGTCTTTGTGATAGCTTTGTATTTCTTCAAAACCGGTGTGATCATAGAGATCCATTCTCTGGCGGAGGATGCCTGCATACGGTTATGGAACAGATAATAGCGGATCATGATCATTGTGCCCCGGAGCTGTTCCAATCGTTTTGCAATGGAATGGATATTTTCGCTGACTGTCTTTGCCAGCTTTTCTACCTGCCGTTTTAATTCCCGGAAGAGTCGATTGTCTGATTGGATCTGTCGGTTGATCTCACAGCGATCGGAAATCAATCCTTTCTTTTCCATATCCCTTGCATGATATCCCTCATGGATGGTAGGCTGTTCATCACGTCCCTGATCGGCAAAGCTGCGGTGATCTACCTGGGCATCAATCTGATGTTCCTGTAAAGTATGATTGACGGCGTCCGCCCAGGCTTTTCTCCAATCGCGGAGCTGCTCCTCGCTGTTCCATTGTTCCGAGACAGGATTCTGCCTGCCGAAACGGGTGCTTTTCGGATGTTTATCTGCTCTTATATAGCCATGCTCCTGCGCGGCTGAAGGTGTCATATATACTTTTTTTCCCCCAACTTTATAAGGATATTGTTTTTCCCATCCCTCTGTCTGAGCAGCTTTAAATTCGGAGGCGGTAAAGCCTTTCTCTTCCCCATTCCTGATACAGAGGTATTCTTTCTGTGTCTTATATTGCCAGGTGCCGTTAGTTTCCAGTGGGCGGACGGTAAGCAGGATATGGGCGTGGGGGTTATGACCGTCAGTGTCGTGGATCGCAAAATCAGCACACATTCCCATATCAACAAAATTCTTTTGTATGAAATCCCGGAGAAATGAAATCTGAGATTCCTTAGACAGTTCAATAGGAAGAGCAACAACAAATTCTCTGGCAAGTCTGCTGTCTTTGGTTTTCTCAGCCCTTTCCACAGAATTCCAGAGCTGTTCTCGATCTTTCCATTTTGGCGGAGCCATCGGCGGGAGAAGGACTTCCTGAAAAATAAGTCCATGCTTCCGGGTGTAATCATGTTGGACACCATCGTAATCATTATACATGCGGCTGCAGCTAAGATAAGCAGAAGCAGCGACAGCGGAGCGGCCTGCCCCTCGGCTGACGACTTTTGCCGACATATGGTAAATTGCTATGAATATCATCTCCTTCCTGTAAATCGTGCTACGATTTCAAGGAATATAGCTTCTCATGTTCCTCTGCAGAAAAGCTGTTGGTGACAGGTTTTCGCAGGCAGCCATATCCGGCACGGTAATCTGCCGGATGTACCAATCTCTTTCGGTAGGCAGACAAGCTGGAAGAGCTTGTTGTGAATGGCTGCATAGCCGGTGCTGCCTGCAGCAGCGGATAGCCCTCGGCAGAGCGCACGGGCCCGGCCAACGGACGGGATACCACCGCTTCACGGGCCCCCGCAAAGCCTGCTTTGTGGGGAGAGGAGGAGCAAGGCAGCGTCCGTAGTTTTCGCTATGGCGGAAACGGAGGAAAGCGGACTTTGCGATGACGAAGTGGTGAGTAAGTGCGGACTTCTGAATATCCTAGAACTCTTTCATGAGAACAGGTTACTCCATCTGGATGTGAGTCCAGACAATATTTTTATGCTGGAATCCCGAGAGAAGGGCGCTTTTCCCACGGAACTGCTGTTGCTTGATTTCAACAGTGTTTATTCTATGGATGATCGGACGACTTATCTTGGGGATTACTATCCGGGGAAGCCGGGATATATGGCTCCAGAAGCTGCTCTTTCCCGGACAGAAGAGATGGGTCCCTGGACGGATTTGTATTCTGTAACAGCGGTCTGGTATACCTTATTATGTGACGGAAAAGCGCCGCAAGACATGGAGATTTCCAGCGAAGAGGAGCTGGTTTCCCCTTATTCCCGTCTTTTGCTCCATGAAAAGGAGGTAGCGGCGGAACAAGTGAACCGGATTCTGCGACGGGGATTAAGAATAATGCCTTCAGATCGTTATTCTTCCACTGCTGAGATGCGGAGAGGCATTCAGGAGTTGAGTGATATTCTTACCGGGGCAGTGAGGATCCCTGTTTCTCGGATTCCAACCTCCGAAATGGTGGGAAAAACTGGGGACACCGAAGATACAGGAAATAATGGAAGCACCGGTGCAAGAAAAGCAGGAAAGATATGGAATAAACGCTCATGGAGGGCTGGTGTATGGACTGCAGGAGCTCTTCTGTTGGTATGTGCAGCTTTTCTAGGCGGAAGGATGAGTCTCAGAACAGAAAATATCGGACCCGTGACGACAGAGAATACGAAACTTGACCTTTACCAGTTTCCTCTTGAGACAGATGATTCGGTGGTTCTCACCCAACAGGATGTTCGCTATCCGTTGGTGGACAACCGCATGGATGTGCAGGTGCAGACGTCCACGGCAGTCCGCATCATGCTGAAGGATTACAGCCATGACCGGGATACATCGGAAGTGATCGATACATATTCACTGTTTACCTTTTACACAGGGGAGGGGGATAAGCGGGGATGGCAGAATGCGGACCTGACCTATGATTTTTTCTATACGGAAGATAATACACTTCATATGGAACTTCCCTTCCAGGATCCGAATCATTTCAATCTGGATTATGTGGGTGTAATCTTCCAAAACTTTAACTATGATGAAAGCGAGTTGATTCTGGACATTACACGCTGTACGCTCATCGATGGAGAAGGAAATGCCTATGAAATGACGGAACTTCTGGGAAGTCATCTGCTTTTTTTCGATGAGGAACGCTGGCAGCAGAATATGATTACAACAGAGAATAAAGAGTATGTGGAAACATTTGACGATATCCGGGGCGGCAGGCTCATAGTGGATGCCCAGGTGTGCTATCTAGACCCGGTTCTGGAAGTGATATGGACTAGTGACAAACCGGAGATTGCCACTGTAGATGAGCGGGGCCGGGTAGAGGGACTTCGCCAGGGAACGGCTACGCTGACTGCCACGGTGCGGGACAAGAATACCGGTGAGGAGCGAAGTACTCAGATGATTGTGAATGTGATCTCCAAACTCTGAATGTGATACCCATGTCATATTTCTGAAACAGGCAGATGTACCGGGGCGGAAAAAAGTTGAAAATCTGAAAAAATGAATATGTTATCCTTGCCGTATAACCTGCGGCAGGAAAAATCTGTGCTGCCGCGGAAAGGAAAGGTGGAAAGTAAAAAAGAATGAGAACTAAAAAAATGAAAACCGCGGCACTTATTTTTGCGTTAGCTCTGACAGTTGTTCCCTGCTCTGGCGCAATGGCCGCAGGAACAGATGAAAATGTGGTGGCAGATATTCCATCTGTGCAGGAGGAAGCAGCCCCGGTACAGGCGGACACAGTTCCGGCACAGGCAGACACAGTTCCGGCACAGGCAGACACAGCAGGGAAACTTGTTGGAACCCGTTATGACGGCGGCCAGCTCTATGAAAATGAACTGATCGATATGATCAGAAATGCAGATGGCGATGTGAAGATCCAGATGATGCAGTACGGGCTCAGCATTCCTGCAAGCGCGCTGAATCAGGCGAGAGAGCAGGAGAAAAAGCTGATCATCGAAATCTTCCAGCCGGGAAATGACGCTGCCATGTTTAACAGCAGATGGGTCTATGATCCGTCAACCGTATATTGGACTCCGGATCTGGAGTCATATCCCCTTGGCGTTATGGTAGATCCGGATACACCGTACCATTCCTCCCATCCAGATGCGGCGTCAAATCCCATCAGCGGAGCGATAAGAGGTATATCAGGAGACGAACCGGTGGAATGGGCGGTCTACAGTATTCCGACAGCAGAGGGTGAGAATGGTCAGGCAGGCTATACAATCCCAGGTTTTTATGTAGAGATCGCACACTGGGGCGAATTCGATGGGATGGAGGAGATGCCTGTTTATACGTATGATGAGGAGAACAACAGACTGTTTAACCATGCATATGCTGTCCGCGGCGATGATGCGGTGGTATCGGACTCCATTGTCTGGCATACAGTCCGGATCAATAATCCGATGTGGGGCACGAATTATGCAGTTTTAAGCGAGGAACACAATTTCCTTCCGGTCGAGGAGATCGAAGCCCAGATTGCAGACGACAGTATCTCTGCTGTGGATGTCCAGATGGTGTCATGCTTTCTTGACAAACAGTGTGTAGTTCCAGCCGGGATGCTGGACAAGCTTAAGGTCAGTGGAAAAACACTTTCTCTGACCTCCCCGGGAGTAGAATCACAGCCTACATATTCCTGGCATTTTGACGGATCGCAGATCACTGATACGATGGATATTGATCTGCATATACGCTTATACTATTCTGGCGAAGAGGGAGCGCCCGTAACGATACCGCAGGGAATTACGGCTACACTGCTTGATTTCACGCACAGCGGTCCGCTTCCGAAGGGAACCTCTGTCAGTATGACTGCGTCAGAAGAGATGCAGAACGGTTATCTCTATTATGTAAATGAGGAGAATGGAACTTTCGAGTATATCGGAAGGACTTCATGGGAACGAGAAAATGAATATTTCGGGACACTTACCATATCCGGAATAACACACTGTTCTTATTATCTTGTGACTGCTCAAGAACTGACCGGAGATAATGTGGTCATACCGGAAGAACCTGTGGCACCGGTTGATCCGGAAGAACCTGTGGTCCCAGAGGATCCGGAAGAGCCTGTACCACCGGTTGATCCGGAAGATACAGATGATAAACAGCCTATAGATACGGAACAGACACAGGATCAGGATGAAAACAAGTTACAGGAAGACAAAAGTCCACAGACCGTAGAGGCTGTGAAAACAGGCGACTCTGCATCGGTGCTGCCGGTAGCAGCAGCGGTTGTTCTTTCTCTGGCGGTAGTGCTTGTACTGCTGAAAAAGAAAGTTACAGCATAGAAGATTGGGATAGTTCTCTGAATCCTGAGCATATATAGCACAATCCTATACGGAGCGTACTCTGGTTATTTTACAAAGTACGCTCCGTTTTTTAATTCACCAGTTGTTGACCTAATGATATCCCTGCCCGTATATAAGTCTGTAATATTTCCTGCTTTTTCATCTCGATGACATTTGCATCCCCGTCAAATAGCAGCTCATAGACTGCCAGAGCTTTTTTAAAATGAGTGGTAGCCTGTTGTATTTCTCCAATGGTCAGACAGATACTTCCCATTGCTTCCTGTACCAAAGCAAAATCCGTGGTTTTGTCGGAATTGAATTGGCGGATCATTTGTGACAGCTTTTTTAAGGCGGAAAGTCCCTGTTCGGGATGTCCCATATCAGTTAGCAGAACGGCATAATTTGTAGACTGAGCAATACTGTCATGATAATACAGAAAGTCAAACTGCTCAAGGATCTGGATGCCGTGCTCCATAGACTGTTGTGCTAGTTCTAACTTTCCTGTCTGTTTATAAAGACCGCCAAGGTTTGAGTAAAGGTTGGAGACAAGAAGCGCATTGTCTGGTGTGATTTCTGTAATCAGGGAAATCGCTTCCTTTTCCATTTTTATAGCTTTTTCAGTTTTTGTTTCACAGGCTGCCTGATAATCCAGGAGCAGCGCCCGGTCTGATTCAGAACCGGAAGTTTTATCCTGCAATAATGTTGATAATTTGCTGATGATTAATTCCATCCCGGCTGTATAGTGGTATTTCTCCATGTACGGGAATGCGTTTTCCAAAAACAGAAGATAAGCCGGTGTATCATCGTTTTCAATTTGCCGGATAATATTTTCTATGGTCTGGAATAATGGTTTAAAATAGCTGACATCTTCCCCGTGACGCAGACAGATATCCTGCAGGCTGCCAAGCAATACAGAACTGTTTTTTACAGATGGAGCTGTCTCGTCAACAGTAACTTCCTGTATCATTGGGTGAAGTGCAATCTGCCGTCCGGTCTGTGTCTGTATGAATCCTTTCTCGATCAGGCCATTGATGATATTCATATCAGACAGTTTCAGCCAGTGCGCATACAGTCGGCCGCTGATCCCGCCTGCCGGGACAAAGGACAGTCCCCTCATAATATCCTGTTCCGCCGGAGAAAGCTGATATAAGGAAAACAGGGTATGAATGTGGTCGTAGTAAGTAGCTTTGCGGCTCTGTCCATCTTTGATGATGTCGATCGTATCTGTGGCGTCCAGAGCCGATTTTTCTGCTTGAAGTCTGGTTAATAATTTCTGAGGCTCTAAAATTCCGGTTTCCAGCAGACGGGCGGATAATTCCACTGCCAACGTATGGCTGTGTACGGTCTGAATGATCTGCTTCAGAATAGAAGAATATTTTTCAGCATCCGAGTAAAAGCATCTCATCAGTGACAGCAAGGCTTCCGGATCGGAGATTTCTTCCAGATCCATAGAAGTATAATTGTCAAACCGACTGCGAGTTGTGAAAACAATGCGGCAGCGGTATTTTAATACTACAGATAGAAAACTGTCTTTGGTGGCGATGGTGTTAAAATTATCTATGATCAGCAAAGTATCTGCTTTCAGCGCACGGAGAAATCGATTGTGTTTGCGGAATCGCTCTTCCTCTGTATCTTCCGGCAGATCATCTGCAAAATCCAGATCAATGATATCCTGCCTCAGATCCCCGCTGTACATCAGATACAGAATATTCGTATATTCCTTCCTGTATGTTTTGGCATAAGCCTTTGCCAGTTCACTTTTTCCGATTCCCGCAATTCCATAGAGAAATACTTTGCTGTTTTCTTCCAGTATTGCATATAATTTTTCAAGTTCGTTCTCTCTCCCCAGAAAGTGGCGGCATGGTTTTGGCACTTCACTGTCCATAATATAATTCAGGACAGCCGGAGAGAGGGCGCCGCCTGCGATCAGTTTCCGGTTTCTGGCATCCCTCTTGACAAATTGCCGTTCCATACCAAAAGAGATTAGTTCTGCAAGAAACAGAAGCTGTGAATCTGGAGTTTTATACAAAGATGACAGCTCTGTCTTTTTCGTTTCTGAGATCGTATCATCCTGTATAAACAGAGTATAAACATCCTGAATGGCTTGACGACTGTCAGCCATCAGCGGCATAAGGTTCTGATCCATTGTCGCTGCAAGCAGTTCCTGTTTGCTCGGTTTTGCATAGTAAGAGGATATTTTGGGACTGATCTTTGCCTGTCCTGTCATCCAGCGGCACACCAGTCCGTTGTCCAGTGAGAAATCTCCAATTTCCTGACTGTCCATAAAATCTGCAAATATTTCATATAAAAATTCCGGCTGGCTCATCTGATTGCTTTCGCTGATATGATTTTTCAAACATGTCATTATAGAACAAAAGTCGCATCGATCCAATCGCTACCCCACCTTTTCGTATTATTTCTGCTTCTGACTGGTACTAAATTTCCTTTATCATAACACAAACATACGTTCTATTCAATGGCGTTTTGATTTGCGGATAAATAAGAATCAGATAACGGTCAATCTGCCCTCAATTTCTGTTCAATGAGTTCTATGACTTAAAAAGTTACAATCAAGTCAGGCTTTCGAAAGCTGAATTCAATGCATACGGAACTTTTGTACAACCCTGCCGGCATAGGATGTATAGAGGACTGTATGCTGAAGGAGGCATATAGCATGAATACCTTACTTGTACCTGCAGAGCAGACGGCAGTATCGATGAAAAATCAATGTGCGGTTAACAACTGTTCCGGCTCTCCAGAATTTCAGAAGAAATATGTAAGTTATGAGTATGAAGGATATTTGATCCGTGTGCATTTTAATGGGAGTAAAACCCTGACGCAGTGTATCCGCAATCTTGCAGAACGAAGAATTGAGGGTTGATTTTCTTTAGTTTCTATTGTAAGATTAAGACAATTAAAGACAATGACTATACAAGACCGAAGAAAAGAGGGATATAATGTATCAGGCGGGAATATATTGTCGTATTTCCATAGAAGAGCGGACAAAAGAGGGAAAATACAGCAACAGTATTCATTCTCAGATTCAAATGGCAAGAGACTTTATCGCAAGTCAGAATGATATCAAGAAAGTAAAAGTCTATGCAGATGACGGAGCATCCGGCAGTAACTTTGACAGAGCGGAATTCCGGAGAATGCTGACCGATATTGAGCTTGGTATCATTAATATGGTTATTCTGAAAGACGTCTCGCGTCTCGGGAGAGAACACATCGATACGAATTATTATCTGGGGAAATATTTCCCGGAGAGAAAGATTCGGGTTGTGTCTCTTCTGGATCATTATGATTCAGCAGTCAGCACTTATGATGAACTGCTGGAAATTAAGACATTGCTCAATGATATGTATCTTAGAGACACCTCCAAAAAAATCAAAACTACAATTCAGGCAAAAAGAACCATGGGAGAATATACTCCGAAAGAACCGCCGTTTGGATACGTGAAAAGCAAAACAGCCCATAATCATTTGGAGGTGGATGCTTATGCGGCAGAGATCGTAATCAGGATCTACAGAATGTATTTAAGCGGTTGCGGTGGGACGGTGATCAGCCGGATTTTGAATGAGGAACAAATTCCTGCTCCGGCCAAATATAAAAAAGAGGTTTTGAAAAACGGGTATCCCTGGAATGTGGGAAAAGGCTTATGGACACCTGCTACAGTTCGGGAAATTCTGAAGAATCCGGTATATACCGGTGCAGTTGTGTTAAGAAAATTTGATAAGCCGTCCTATAAATTAAAATACCGAAAGGCAATTCCTCTTGAAGAACTGGAACTGATACCGGATGCACATGAAGCGATCATTTCTAAAGAAGAGTTTGCTCGGGCACAGCAGATAAGAAAAGATCATAGAGTCTCTTATTTTGATAAGAATAAGGAGCCGCATAAATATGTAGGACTGCTTTTCTGCGGAAAATGTAAAACAGCTATGCGTAAGCGGTATCTTGCTTCACGTAAGGGATATGACGGATATGAGTGTGGATTTCATCAGAAGATGGGGCGAAATTACTGCGAATTGAACCACATCACCTTTGAAAAGCTGGATGAACTGGTTGCCTTTTCGATTAATCAGCAAATAAAGCAGATAAAAAGTGAGCTTGAAAATCTAAAGGTGCAGATCAGAGACCAAAAACCGAAGCTGGACGACAGGATAGCCCGTTTGAAAGCAAAAATTGAGAAAAACACAGAATATCGGAAAAGAGCTTACGAGCAGTTTATGGATGATATCCTTTCCAAACAGGAATATCTGGAATTGAAAAAGATGTATGATATGGAGAATGAACAATTTGAAAAAGAACTGGATGAACTGAAAAATGTGGAAGAAACTGAAATGACTGTCATGCAGGATACTGTAAAATGGCTGGATTATTTCAGCCGGGGAAAGATTACAGCAGCACAACTGACAAGAGAGGTGCTTGTTGAATTGATTGACCGGATCTACGTGTATCCTGATCAGCAGATTGATATTTATTTCAAATTTACTTCCGGGATTGGCTCCGCATCCAGTATAACACGGAAAGACGAGGTGGTATGATGTATCAGATGGCGGCATATTGTCGTCTGTCAAAGGACGATGGGGAAAATAAGATCAGTGAAAGTATTGAAAACCAGATGAAACTGATCCGGGAGTATGTCGGCAAATCTGAGGATCTGGAGATTGCAGACATTTATATTGATGATGGATACTCCGGTCTCTATTTTGCAAACAGACCGGAATTTCAGCGGATGATGGAGGATATCTATAAAGGAAAAATCCAGGGAGTGATCACAAAAGATATTTCCCGTCTGGGGCGTGAACATATCGAAACCAGTAATTATATTGAACGTGTTTTCCCCTCCCTCGGCATTCGGTACATTGCGATTCTGGACGGGGTGGATTCAGTTGCACACAGCAATGAAGAACTGGCACAGTTTAAGACGTTATTTAATGATATGTACAGCCGTGATATTTCCAAGAAGATCAGAGGCGCACTTTCTACACAGAAAAAGCGAGGGCAGTTTATGTCGGGCTTTGCTCCGTACGGATATATTAAGGATCCGGCGGATAAGCATCATTTCCTTGTAGATGAAGAAGCTGCAAAGGTAGTGAAAAGAATTTTTTATATGTATCTGGAGGGGTATTCCAGAGACGGAATTGCCAAAAAACTGAACGAAGAAGGAGTAATGACGCCATCCGAATACAAAAGAAAAGTGCAGGGGCTCAAATATTCTAACGCACAGGAAAAGGCAGGTGCAAAAGGATGGGCATATCCAACGATTAATGTGATTCTGAGAAACCGGGTCTATACAGGAGCCATGGTACAGCATAAATCTGAAAAGATCTCATACAAAATGGAAAAATATCATTATATTCCAGAGGAACAACAGTATATTGTAGAGGGTATGCATGAACCGATCATCAGCAAGGATACTTTTGAGCAGGCAAAGGAAATCATGAAGAAAAGGTCACGGACGCCGGGCTTTCTCAGCGAGGTGAGGAAAGTCAATCCTTATGCAGGCTTTCTTGTCTGCGGGGACTGTGGTTATAATCTCCAGAGAGTTACCTGCAGAGACGGTTATGAGTGCGGTTCCTATCATAGAAAAGGAAATAACATGTGCTATTCCCATTTTATTAAGAAAGAGGTTCTGGATTCTATTGTAATACATGAAATCCAGAGACAGGCAAAGCTGGCGCTGAAAGAAAGCGATAAGGACGAACTGCTGAAAGCGGCTGACCGCAGGAAGGAAATAAACCGGCGGTGTGCAGAAGCAGATCAGCGGATAGAGCGGCTGCAGAAAGAATTGGCAGGAGTACAGAGATATAAGAAGAAAACCTACGAAAATTATGTGGATGGCGTTCTGGATAAAGAAGAATATCTTTCTTATAAAGCAGAATATGAGAAGCAGGATCAGGATATCCGGGAGAAAATTACACAGGCAGAGAAGGAAAAAGATAACTTTGAAGAAGCAGAGGAAAGCTATGAAAACTGGATTGAAAAGTTTGTCAGGTATGGAACACTGGCAGAGGTGACAAGAGAAATCGTGACGGAGCTGATCGATAAAATTATTGTGAATGGGGACAAGAGCATTGATATTGTATTTAAATACCAATCTCCTTATGAAAAACAAGATAAAACAGAATAATTTTGGCCTTTTCTTGACAAATGATTAATTAGGGCGCATACTATCAATTGATAGTGAAAGGTTTGCTGGAGGTGATTATCATCTTTCTTAGTACACAATCGAAAAGAGGAGAAGTCGCTGCTTTTTTGGAAGAACTGAAAATGTTTTTGGAAAAAGGTGACTTTAATATAGATACTGACTTTATTTTAATACGAAAAAATAAGAAGGATGACATGGAGCATTCGACACCATATACATTATTAGATTTAGACTATGATATAGAGGATGTTGTTGACAGATTAAAGGAACTGACTGTCGAAGAATATTCGGAAACTAAGATTGATAAGGATGATTTAGATCCACCATTGCTTTTTGTATTTGGAAAGAATATAAACAGAAAACTTATATATATAAAGCTGAAGATTAAAGGAGACCAGAAAAGACACGTTTTATGCGTGTCGTTCCATTATGCGAAGGATAAGATGAAATTCCCATATGCATAATTGGAGAAGAAAAGTCCAGCTAAGAAATGTCAAGAGGTGATATGAAAAAATT
>DWWO01000044.1 GCA_019119675.1 Candidatus Mediterraneibacter faecipullorum
ATTTCTAAAAGGCGGTATAGGTGTATTCATGAAACAACCCTGTATGTGGAATAATTTGGAATTGAAAATTCAGGAACATCCTGCTATTATTATTGTGTTGGTGTATAGATAGTAACAGCAGGGGAGTGAAAACTATATGAAAAAACGATACCTGATAATCAGCGCAGCGTTGATCGCGACATGCGGCCTGCTCATACCGGGGTGTGGAAAAAATGATGCAATTGCTGAAGAACCCGCGCAGCAGACAGAAACTGCGGATGATGAAAAAAATACAGAGACAGAAGAGGAGCCTTCTGTCTCTGAGATTGATTCTGAAGAAAAGACGGAGGACAGGGAGGGGGTAAATTCCGAACCCCAGACTCCTGTTGAAGAGGAGACATCTTCGCGGAGCGTGACCGTTTATTATGTTGATGATCTGAGCGGAGTTGTGGTAGGAAAGGCGGCTGAAATAACGGATGAATATGACATCTGGAACGCCTTAAAAGAAAATGGCATCCTGACTGATGAATGCGAACTTAACAGTATCAGGATTAATGATGATCAAACGATGGATCTTGATTTCAATCACGCGACAGCAGATAGGATCAACAGTATGGGTACGACTGGAGAGACGGAGATCATCGGATGTATTGTAAATACCTATCTGGATGCCTATGATTGCAGTGGTATCAGGCTTCTTGAGGAAGGTAAGGATTTTGTCTCGTCCCATGGCGCGGTATTTGACAAGTATCCTGGAAGAATAGAGTTCAAATAGCAATAATCAGATATGAAAGGGAGTATGAACAAATGAAATTCAGACTGAAAAGAATACTTGCAAGCCTGCTCTTTGCCGGTATGATCGTCAGCAGTATGCCGATGAACATGGTATATGCCGAAGAGGGCAGAACTGTAGAAGCAACGGGGGAGGAGCAGGAGACAGCAGACTCAGCAGACGAAGCTGCTGAATCCCAGACTGTTCCGGAAAATGCGGAGACAAGCGATGCTCCGGAAGTTTCGACAGATATGGAAGCTTCGGATAATAATGAAGTTGATACGAATGTGGAAGAAAAATCTGATGGAAGTACAGAAGCGGATGCAGCTTCGGACAAGCAGATTGATTTCGTGTATATTGAGAGTTCTTATCTGGAGACGCCGGGAACCCAGAGAATTGTGTTTGATTTCGGTGAGACGATCCAGGATGCTCAGAGAGTTACACTTACGGTAACGGATGATCTGGGTTATACGACTGAATGGGAGACATCCAGACAGGCGGAAGGCCTTTACCTTTTTGAAAAAGATTTTACCGGCGAAGCATACACCGGTTCATATGAAGCTGTCAGCATTAATATCTATTCGGAAACCGGGACAGAAGTGCTTGATCTGGACGAGATGGACATAGAAGCTGAGTTCGGTGTAAATGAGGAGTACAGCGGATATGAGGAACTCCAGCCGATCAATGAGGAAGCAGCATCGGATGAACAGGTGGGAGCTTCGGTTGTAACGATCGATGAAAACGGAGTTACGAAAGCACAGGACAGTATTGCAGATGCCCTGAATGAAGTGAGCACTGAGACCAAAGGGATCAGCACGTTCAGCGCCGCTTCTTCACGGTCAGGCAATATTGTTGTAGCTCTTGATCCGGGGCATGATTCACGCGATGCCGGCGCGAGCGCAAACGGTCTCCGAGAGGAAGTTCTTACATTAAAAATAGCGAATTACTGTAAGGAAGAACTGGAAAAGTATGCCGGGGTAGAAATATATATGACCCGTACAGGTGCAGACTGCCCGTATAATATGTCCGGTGCAGGCTGTATTGAGTACAGAGTAAGAGATGCGGCTGCGGTCGGAGCGCAGATCTATGTCAGCTTCCATCTGAATTCTTCTTATTCATCCAGTCCGAAGGGGGCCGAGGTTATCGTTCCGAACCGGAACTGGAGGCCGGAGCTTGGGGAAGAAGGAGAGAAGCTTGCAAGTGCAATCCTGGATGAACTGGTAAAAGTCGGATTGACAAAGAGACCTACACCGATCTATTCCCGTGATTCAGAAAGCGGAAATACATATGCGGACGGCAGTTCGGCGGATTATTTCTCGGTTCAGAGAAACTGTAAATTAAATAATATTCCGGGAATTATTATCGAACATGCCTTTCTGACAAACAGCGGAGATGTGAATAATTTCCTGAATTCCGAAGCAGGATTAAAGAAGCTGGGAGTAGCCGATGCTACAGGAATCGCTAAATATCTCGGACTTGCGAAAGTCGGTGAGCGGATTGAGGTAGAAGAAGGAACGTACACGATAGAAAGCGCACTGGCTTCTGATAAGGTAATTGAAGTCTCAGGAGCCGGCTGGGATGCCGGAACGGGAATTGTCTTGTCTGATAAGGATAATGCAAAATCTTCTCAGAGATATGAAATTGTAAAGACGAGTGACGGATATTACAATATCATTGCAGAACATTCCGGAAAAGCTCTCGAAGTACAGGGAAATTCTTCCGGCGCAAGTATCTGTCAGAAAGACCGTGATGTGAATTCACAGGCGCAGAAGTGGTATTTTGTAAATGCAGGGAATGGAAGATACAACATAGCATCTGCATATGGAACTTATATGGACGTACAGTCTGCACTGACGAGTTCCGGAACTCCTGTATGGACGTATGACTATAACGGAACGAACGCGCAGATCTGGCAGCTTGAAAAGTCAGAGTATCAGCCTGTAGCAAGCGGTACATATATAATAGAGAATGCCCAGGATACCAATATGGTGTTAAATGTAGATGGAAGTTCACTGTCAGACTATGCTAATGTCAGCCTGTATCAGAATGAGGAAGGATCTAATCAGCGATTCGAGGTGACATATGTCGGGGACGGCTATTATAAAATATTTGCTGAACATTCTGGAAAATCGCTTGATGTAGCCAGTGGGTTAACGGCGCCGGGAACAAATCTTCAGCAATGTGTATGGAATGAAACGAATGCTCAGCTCTGGAAATTTGTAGACGCTGGAAATGGATCATTTTATATCCGCTCCAAACTGGGGACGGTAATCGACCTGGCATCCGGACAGGCTGTGTCAGGAACAAATGTATGCATGGACAGCATGAACGGAGATGCAAGTCAGAAATGGCAGATGGAGAAATCAGAGTATCGTCCGGTTGAGGATGGGCAGTATGTGATTTCAAGTGCAGGATCTTCTTATAATGTAATGACTTTGAACGGAAATAATATAGAACTTGGATTATATTCTGCTTCAGATACTCAGATGTTTGATATCAGTTATGTTGCTAATGGTTATTATAAAATAACATCGTGCTCAAATAGAAATGTATTGGATGTTCAAAATGGGTCTTCTGGTAATTGCGCAGCTCTCTGGACGTATCAGTGGAATAAATCAGATGCACAGTTGTGGAAGTTCGTTCCGGATTTGGATGGAAGCTATCAGATTCGCTCAAAATTGGGGACAGTGATAGATATAGCCAGTGGTGTGATTGCTCCGGGAACAGATATACAGATGTATACGGCAAATGGTAGTATTGCTCAGAAATGGAAACTGGAATCAGATAAGGGCGAAGTGAATTTTCGACCGGTAGAGGATGGCACTTATACGATCGAAAGTATGACTTCTTCAGAACAGGTACTCGATGTAAGTGCTTCGTCTGAAAATGATGGCGCTAACATTCAGACATATACGTCCAACAATACATCTGCTCAGCGTTTTGAGATCCGTTATCAAGGTGATGGCTACTATCAGATTCTCGCGGAACATTCGGGGAAATCATTGGATGTATCAGGTGCTGTTAAAAGTGCGGGAGCAAATGTATGGCAGTATACATGGAATGGCAGTGATGCTCAGCTGTGGCGTATTATGGATGCCGGAGACGGAACTTATTTTGTAATGTCAAAACTTGGAACCGTTCTTGATATAAATGGCAATATTGCTCGGGAGGGAACAAATGTTCAGACATCTTACCTGAGTGCAAAGGATAGTCAGAAGTGGAAGTTTGTTGAGTCGGATTATAAACCGGTAGCAGATGGATTGTATTCTTTGAGAAATGCATTACATACAGAATATACTGTAGATATTGCCAGCGCGTCTATGGCTGATGGCGGGAATGTATGGTTATATAATTACAATGGAACTCCTGCTCAGAGATTTAATGTAGTGTATGTTGACGGCGGATATTATAAGATTGAGGCTGATCATTCCGGCAAAGTACTTGATGTAAGTGGGGCTTCTGCAAGTCCGGGAGCAAATGTATGGCAGTATGCATGGAATGGCAGTGATGCCCAGTTATGGAAATTCGTAGAGACAAATAATGGATACTATATCAAGTCTAAATTAGGAACAGTTCTTGATATTAGTGCGGGAGTATACGCTGCAGCTACAAATATACAGACATATACAGCAAATGGTAGCAGTGCACAAAAGTGGGAACTGGAAAAAGAATATGTTTCTGCGGAGTTGGAAGAGGGAACATATATAATTCACAGCAAATTAAATAGTGATAGAGTGTTGGATATTGCTAATGGATCGACTGAAAATTGTGGTAATCTCCAGATATTTGCACCTAATAATTCTTCTGCGCAAAAATTTACCATTGAGGCTGTATCAGATGGTTATTATAAGATTACTTCTGAAATATCCGGAAAAGTGCTTGATGTTGCGAATGGTTCAAGCAATGCAGGTACAAATGTATGGCAATATGAGTGGAATGGATCAAATGCTCAGCAATGGCGGTTTATGGATACCGGAAACGGTGTGTATTATATTCAATCAAGGTTAGGAACTGTGCTTGATGTCAACGGTGCATCTACGGCTTTGGGAAGTAATGTTCAGACGTATACACTGAATAATACGAATGCGCAAAAATGGACATTAGAGCCTGTAGAAAGACAACTGTACAGCATCATGGGAGATTCAGCCGTAACAGCAGAGCAGATGGCAGAGTTTTTTAATGACAGATGTACGGTAGATAATCAGTATCCATATAGCGATGTGGCAGAAGCTCCTACAATTGAAGACTTCTGTAAAATCTATATTGAGGAATGTGAAGCGGAAGGCGTAAAAACAGAGGTGGCTTTTTGTCAAGCGATGCTTGAAACAGGGTTTCTGAAGTTTGGCGGAGATGTTAAGAAAGAGCAGTATAATTTTGCTGGTATCGGTGCGACTGGCGGCGGTGTTCCAGGTCATTCTTTCAACACCATCCGGGAAGGTATCAGAGCCCAGGTTCAGCATCTAAAGGCATATGCATCGAAAGAACCGTTAAACCAGGCTGTAGTAGATCCAAGGTTTAATTTTGTCAAGAGAGGAACGGCGATCTATGTCGAGTGGCTGGGACAGAAGGAAAACCCAGAAGGAAATGGATGGGCATCTTCGGCAAACTATGGATATAATATTGTTGATTATTATATCGTTCCACTACTAAAATATTGATTATGATGAGAAGGACTCTTGTGAATTTACTTACAGGAGTCCTTATTTGATGTATAAGGACGCTATATCTTGTAATTATAAGCTGTATATGGTACAATTAGCGACAAGTGTGAAGAGATATACTGTAAGGAGGAAAACAAATGAGTAGTGCAACGTTAGTAGTTATGGCGGCAGGAATCGGAAGTCGTTTTGGGGGCGGGATTAAGCAGCTTGAACCGGTAGGACCTAATGGTGAAATCATCATGGATTATTCTATCTATGATGCGATGAAGGCCGGCTTTGACAAAGTTGTGTTTGTAATAAGAAAAGATCTGGAGAAGGATTTCCGGGACGTGATCGGAAACCGTATAGAAAAGAAAGTAAAAGTGGAGTATGCTTTCCAGGAACTGGATGATATCCCGGAAGAATATAAGGAACGGTTTAAAGAGCGGACAAAACCATGGGGAACAGGACAGGCTATTCTGTGCTGCAAAGATCTTGTTAATGAACCATTTCTTGTAATTAATGCGGATGACTATTATGGAAAAGAAGCTTATGTAGAAGCGTATAGAGAACTGACCGGTGGAACGGACGAAAAGAGCGGCAAGATGCTGATCAGCATGGTGGGATTTGTCCTGAAAAATACGCTTAGTGAAAATGGCGGTGTGACAAGAGGTATCTGTAAAGTGGACGATAACCAGATGCTTACAGAAATTGTGGAAACATCCAATATCGTAAAAACAGAAGACGGTGCTGCTGTGCAGGATGGCGATGCGCTTATCCCTGTGGATGTGAACTCTGTTGTATCTATGAATATGTGGGGACTTAAGTCGGATTTCTTTGACATTCTTGAGAAAGGTTTTGCGGAATTTGTAGCTTCACAGGAAGATGGCAATCTGAAAGGGGAGTATTTGCTTCCTACGATTATCGGAGATCTTCTGAAAGAAGGAAAAGTAGATGTCAAAGTACTCAAATCTCACGACAAATGGTTTGGAGTGACTTATAAAGAAGATAAAGAGCTTGTTGTGAATGAAGTGAAAAAACTTGTTGAACAGGGGATGTATCAGTGAAGGAGATTTAGTATAGAAAGGATCTCTGTTGGAGGAATGAGTGATGGAGAATGATATTAAAGTATCCGTTATTATCCCGGTCTATAATGCAGAAAAATATCTTGCTCAATGCTTGCAGAGTGTGATTGATTAGACATTGCAGGAAATAGAGATTATAATTGTGAATGACGGATCAATAGATAATTCCTTACAAATAGTAAAAGATTTTCAGAATAAAGACAAAAGGATTAAGATAATTGATCAGGAAAATCGTGGAGCAGGTAATGCACGGAATACAGGAATGTCTGAAGCAAAGGGAAAATATTTATCTTTGCTGGATGCGGATGATTTTTTTGAACTGTCAATGTTGGAAGAAATGTATGATGCATGTGAGAAGAATGATGCAGATATATGTGTCGTACGGTCAAAGTCCTATGATAATGTAACAGGCGAGTACGCTGATCAGGAATGGACGATTAAGAAAGAAATGGTGCCGGAAAATAATCCGTTCTCGTATAAAGATATTCCCGGATATATTTTTAATATTTTTAATGGTTGGGCATGGGATAAACTGTTCAGAAGAGAATTTGTTATGCATAACGGAATATTGTTTCAAGATATACGTTCCTCAGAAGATATGCTTTTTGTAGATATGTCACTGGTATTTGCAAAACGAATATTTGTGCTTGATAGAATGTTGGCATTCCATCGAGTAAATTTACAAACGTCAGTATCTGTTACTCGGGAAAAAACTTGGGATTGTTTCTATATTGCTTTGTTGGAATTGAAAAAGCAGCTTTTAGAGGCTGATTTGTATGAAGAGGTAAAAAAGAGTTTTATAAACTGGGCTGCAAATTTTACAGCATGGCAGTTAGACAGCCTGAAAAAGGGAAAGTCTTTTTTTCTTGCATATGATCTTATGCACTCAGAGGGAATTGAAAAACTCGAAATTTTAAAACTTGAAAAATCGGATTTCTATAATGAGTTTGATTATGAATTTTGTAAATATGTAAGTGAGAAAGATCCTTATCAATGCGCAGAAACCCTTTTAGACTGCTATAAGAATGAAAGCATTGATTATAGAAATAAATATAATGAATCAAGATTGTTGAAAGAGGAATATGAAAATAAATATAAAGAATCTTGTGCTTTAAACGAAAAGTATGAAAGGGAAAACGCAGCGCTGGAAGAAAAAAATGAACGACTTACAGAACAGAAAAGACAATTAAAAAGAAGATGCCATGAACTTGAAAACAGTACTACTTTTAAATTGGGAAAAGCAATGCTCTGGCTTCCATGTAAAATATTGCGGAAAAAGTAATTTTAGAGAGATCTTTTAGTACTTTAAAAAATTGCTTCTTACAATTGAAAGAAATGATTGGTTTTGGAGAAAAATAGCAGAAAGCTAAAGGAGAATTATATGGTATTATCAATAATTACCCATAGAAGAAGATGGATTCTGATTTTGCTGATAGCCATTTTAGCGGAAATTTTTGTGTTTAATATCAGGTTTTGGGATTCGCTTGGTAATCAGGAATTCAAAAATTATAAAACAAATTGGTATGGTATAAATGTTGTAAATAATGAGCTTATTTTTACAGAAGAAAATGGATATTTGGAGTTAAATGGTTTTTTAGAGCATATAAGTAATCTATATCTGGATCTTTCGGATGGAAGTGATGATTCAGTTTTATCTGTTAATATTCAGGCGGATGATGCAACAAGTTCCAGTAAAAAATATACAGTTAATTGTGGTACAGCGCAGATCGTAGATAGTGTTGAGGCGACAAAGTATTTGAGGCTGCATTTAAGAGAAGAGAGCACTTTTTTACGAATTTATTTTAATGTACCAGAGGGAACAGTTCTTTATTTAGATGATTTCCGCGTGAATTGTGTCCAACCTTTTTCTTTTGTTTGGTACAGAACAGTTATAGTGTTTATAATTCTTTCCATGGGATATATGCTTCGTGCTTCATCTAAATTGTATAAAACCGAATTGTTTATCAGCGGACGGAAAGAAAAAATAGTAGTTTTATTTTTCATGATAATATTGGCATTGCTT
Organism: Candidatus Mediterraneibacter faecipullorum; assembly: GCA_019119675.1. Classification (GTDB taxonomy): domain Bacteria; phylum Bacillota; class Clostridia; order Lachnospirales; family Lachnospiraceae; genus Mediterraneibacter; species Mediterraneibacter faecipullorum. The sequence continues at coordinate 8,500 of DWWO01000044.1, forward strand.
CTTGGAGGAGTTACAAGGGCAATCCGGCCTTCTATTACTTTGAATGAAGCAGTTGCAGGTGGAAATACAGCGCAGATTCAGTATAATGAACTAACAGATGCATTGCTTGAAGGACATACTTGGATAGATAAGGATTATGTTGATGAACTTGAGGAATTAGATAATCCTTATGATACAGGAACCCGGACGGAACTTCAGGAGAAAACAGGACATGTATATCCATGGGATTATGCCTATTACGATGGCAAAGTCTATTGTTATTTTGGCATTATTCCTGTGTTGGCGCTCTTTTTACCGTTTAAAGTGATTACAGGATTTCATTTATCACCGTGGAATGCGATGACCGCATTAAGTATTATTTGGCCGGGGATTATTTTTCTGTTTATATATTCATTATGTAGAAAATATTTTAAGCATGTGTCGGTTGGAGCGTTTTGCGTGTTATCGATTTTTATGACATTTGCATGTTGGACAACTAATTTGATTTTTATTGGAAATGTCTATTCATTGGCACAGATGTTTGCATTGGTTTTTGGTATTTTTGGCCTTTCCTGTTGGCTTTTGGCATCCGATGGACAGAAAATTAGGAAATGGCTTCTTATTTTAGGAAGTGTTTGTACTGCTCTTGTGAGTGGATGTAGACCACAATTGGTTTTGGTTATTTTTCTTGCTTTTCCGATTTTTTGGCAGGAAATCAAAGAGAGAAGTTTTTTCTCAAAAAAGAGTGTTGCTAATACATTTAGTGTAATATTACCCATTGCGTTTGTTGCAGTTGGAATAATGTTTTATAATTATATACGATTTGATTCGCCGTTCGACTTTGGAGCAACTTATAATTTGACTGGCGGAGATATGGTTCACAGAGGTAATGATTGGGCCAGATTGCCGTTAGGCATATATCAATATTTATTTAAAAGCATAGATACTACATCGGCTTACCCGTTTATAAAAAGAGTAGATGATCTGAATGATTATATGGGAACAACTTCTTTTGATGAAATGTTTGGGGGATTTTTTGTTTATAATGCGTTATGCCTAGTATGTATTCTTGTATTTAAATTAAGAAAAGTTTTAAAAGAATATAAGGTTTATTCTTTAACGGTAATGTCTATCCTAATGGGAATTTTGATTTGTGTTCTTGATATTCAGGTTTCGGGAATGACGGGTAGATATCTTGCGGATTTTGGATGGCTGTTTGCTATTGCATCAATATTGATCCTCCTTTCTGTCTATCAAAAGGCAGAGATGAGAGTGTGGCATGTCTATGCATTTGAATTGAACGCAGCATTTAGAAACGTAGTGTTAACTATGGTCTTCTTGAGTGTATTTCTTAATTTGTGGTCGTTGCTTGTAACGAACAGATATTTTTCTATTATTAATACAAATCCTAATTTGTATTATACAATAAAAACATGGTTGCCGTTTAATATATAGAAATTCAATAAAGTGAGGTATAACAAATGGATAAAATTGCAGTTTTAATTCCCTGCTATAATGAAAGTAAAACAATAGAAAAAGTTGTTACTGACTATAAAAAGGCTTTACCTGATGCAACAATTTATGTATATGATAACAATTCTACGGATAATACTGGAGAACTTGCAGAAAAAGCAGGGGCAGTAGTGCGCCAGGAGTATCAACAGGGGAAAGGAAATGTAATACGCCGGATGTTTCGAGAAATAGATGCGGAATGTTATATCATGGTAGATGGAGATGATACCTATCCTGCAGAATTTGCTCCGGAAATGGTAGAAAAAGTTCTGGAACGTAAGGCGGATATGGTGGTTGGGGATAGGCTTTCATCAACTTATTATACAGAGAACAAGCGGCCATTTCATAATTTTGGAAATACACTTGTAAGAAAAAGCATCAATACTTTGTTTAAAAATGATATTAAAGATATTATGACTGGCTATCGTGCGTTTAGTTTTCAGTTTGTTAAAACATTTCCGGTTTTGTCGAAAGGTTTTGAAATTGAAACGGAGATGAGTATCCATGCTGTTGAAAAAAATATGCACGTCGAAAATGTCATAATCGAGTATCGTGACAGGCCAGAAGGAAGTGAGTCAAAACTCAATACTTATTCGGACGGAATAAAAGTGCTTAGAACAATTTTTAGATTATATAGAAATTATAAGCCGTTTGGTTTTTTTGGAATATGTGCGCTTATAATGACTATTCTTAGTACTGTTTTTCTTGTTCCTGTTCTTGCAACATATGCACAGACAGGGTTGGTTCCTAATTTTCCAACACTGATCGTATGTTGTTTTGTATATCTGGCGGCAATGTTGTCTTTTTCTGTGGGAATGATTCTTGATACACAGACACAAAAGAATAGACATGATTTCGAAATGCAGCTGCAGAGTGCAGATAGGTATTATAAAAGTATATTAGAAAAAAATAGGACTGATTTCATTGATACTAAAAGCAGATATAAGGAGTAATGGTTTTATTTGCACGAACAGTATCATAGAATTAATAGCGTTAACGGAGGAATCATAATGCATAATAAAATTGAGCTTATACGAAAAGCGTTCAAAAGTAAATATGCATTTTGGATTATAACTGTAGCAGTTGTTTTTATATTAGAAATTTTTGTTTTTAATTTTCGCTTTTGGGAGTCGTTATCATTTACAGAAGTCTCAATTGAGAATTTTACGAATAGTCCGGGGTTAAAGAAAACAGGTGAAAATACATTTAAAATAATTGACAGTGAAGACGCGTATTTTGAGATCACTGATATTAATGTAGAGGTCAAGAATATTTTTCTGGATTTTTCAGCAACACCTTCGTCAGGATTTCAGAAAGGATATATACCTCTCAGATTATCAGCTACTGATGAAGCAAATGCTATTTACAGAGAATTTCCGCAGGTAAATATTGTTGAAGGAATACGTGAAAGCAATTATTTCAGATTGTATTTGAGTGGGGAAACAAATGAGATTAAAATTTCGTTTGATCTTCCTGTAGATGCAGAATTTCAAGTGTCTGATATTGTTTTAAATGCTAGTCGGCCGTTTTGTTTTCATCCGCTAAGAGTAATATGCATTCTGTTTATCGTTTTATTATACCGAATATTTAGAGTACGTTCTTCAATTTATAGAATTGCTCTTGATTTTAAAGATAAATTTCAAAAAAAACTGATCTTGTTTGTGTTAAGTCTTAATATTATAGTTATGCTTATTGTGAGCGTAGCGATTTTACCCTGGCGAACATGGACAAACACAGGGTGGCCGGCAGATACTGAATATGAACGATTAACAGATGCCTTGATTGACGGACATTTTTATCTGAATGATGAGCCGTCGGAAACGCTGAAAGAATTAAGTAATCCATATGATTCACAGTTGCGAGACAAAATGCATCAGGAGTCGGGTGAAAGCTATCTTGTAGATCATGCATATTTTGAAGGTAAGTATTATTGCTATTTTGGTATTGTTCCAGCCCTGCTTATTTTTGTGCCGTTCAAACTTTTGTTTGGTGTACATCTTCCAGCATGGATGATGATTACTATCTGCGCCTTATTGTATTGCGTGGTAAGTTTTGCTTTTATATACACGCTCATAAAGAAATATTTTAAGAAAACGTCTCTGGGTTTGTATCTTGTTTTATCTACCGTGTTTATCGCAATGAGTTCGATTGTGTATCTTACATTTTTTGCAACGACTTATTCTATTCCGATTATTTTAGGACTTTTGCTTGGTATTACAGGCCTTACGTTCTGGCTCAGAGCAGGTGGAGAAAAGTTAAAAAAACTATATTTGGTTTTGGGCGCTTTATGTATTGCTCTGATTATAGGGTGCAGACCTCAGTTAGCTATTATTTTGCTTTTTGCTTTCCCAATTTTTTGGGATGAAATAAAGGAAGGAAAGTTTTTTTCGGCGAAAGGTTTGGGGAATACTCTTTGCGTTATAGTACCATTTCTTTTTGTGGGAATAGGCATCATGTATTATAACTATGCAAGATTTGGCAGTGTATTTGATTTTGGTGCGAATTATAACCTTACAAATAATGACATGACCCGGAGAGGAATTGTGTTTGCTCGAAATTGGTTGGGAATATTTGAGTATTTATTTCAACCTCTGAATTGTATTTCCAAGTTTCCGTTTTTGAAAGTAGTAGGAGATAATCTTCAGACGGATTATCAGGGGTATATCAGTTCTGAACCGTTGTTTGGTGGTTATTTTTGGTTTAATCCGATTTGCATCATGGCAATATGGGGAATGAAATATCGTAATAATTTAAGGAAAAAGAATATATGGGGATTGAATGTTTTATCTTTTTCCAGTGCGGTAGTGTTGATTTTGCTTACGATACAGATGTCGGGTTTGACTCAAAGGTATATGTCAGATTTTGGATGGCTTATGGGGATTGGCACAGTATTAATTCTTGCATTTTTAAATGAATACTATGGAAGTGATTCCAGAATCCATAACTTTTATTTAAAAATGGTAATAGTACTTTCGGTGATAACGGTATTTTTGAATTATTTCAGTGTTTTTATGTTAGATCGTTATGGTAATATGATATATACGAATCCAAGAACATATTTTTGGGTGAAGTATGTTTTCTTTACAATTTAAATTATTTGGAGAATGAATTTGGACATTCATTCTCCATTTCTATATAGAATGTTTTACCGAAATCCCGTGTTTATTGACAAAAAAATCCCTGTTTGCTATAATTACTCTGGTTTTGTACGTAATAATTTCGTAATAATTTCTGATGTAGTCAGGAGAGTATTAAATGGACAAAATATTGTCAATTTCTATTGCTTCTTATAATGTAGAAGCTTATCTTGAAGAATGTCTGGAAAGTTTTGTGAATTCAAAAGTTATGGATGAACTGGAAGTCCTGGTCATTGATGATGGATCTTCAGATTCATCGCCGGAAATAGCGCAGTGGTATGTGGATAAATTTCCGGACACATTCAGACTGATACGCAAAGAAAACGGGGGCCATGGTTCTACGATCAATAAGGGGATCGAAGTAGCCTCCGGAAAATATTTTAAGGTGGTTGACGGAGATGACTGGGTCAATACCGGCAATCTGATCAGACTTGTGGAAAAACTGAAAACGGTTGATTCCGATATCGTGGCTACTAACTATACATGGATCAACTGTGAGACGAAGCTTCCTGAGAAGAGACAGGAAGATCCGTTCCGGAACCTGGAATATGGTCATGAATATCAGTTTGATGAGATTGCAGACAGGACCATCATTGATATGCACGCTATGGCTGTCAAGACAGAACTGCTGCGGGAAATGAACGAAAAGATAGATGAGCATACATTCTATGTGGATGTGGAATACATTCTGTTTCCAATTCCGTATGTTAAGACGGTGCTGTTCCTTGAAGAGGATGTATATCAGTATCGGCTGGGCATGCCGGGACAGAGTATGTCCATTAAGAAGATGCAGAAAAATCTGAAAAACCATCTGAAAGTTTTGTTCCGTATCAATGATTACTGTGAAAAAATGAAGGACAAGGCAACGCCGGCTCAGATGAACTATATGAATCGGATCGTTGCGCAGACGCTGGTCAGCCAGATGAAGATATATATCAGCTTCCCGCTGGACAGGAAGATGAAGAAAAATATCATCAAGCTGGATTCCTACTTTTATCATCATAACCGGGATGCGTATGACAAGGTGGCAAACCGTGCCGTATGGCTGCTCAGGAGAACGAATTACCGGCTGTATCCGCTGGCGGTGCTTGCCTTTAGAAATAGAAGAAATTCATATTAAGGATGGAGAAACAAAGTAATGAATCTGATGCGAGATAGAATCAACACATTTTTGCAATATAAAGATCTGCTGAGAGAGCTGGTTGTGCGCGATGTGAAGCTTAAGTACAGAAGAAGCTTTCTTGGTTATCTGTGGAGTATTCTGAACCCACTTCTGATCATGATCGTTATGACGATGGTCTTTTCCCAGATGTTTAACAGAGGAATTGATAATTTCCCTGTTTATCTTCTGACAGGAAATGCTCTGTTCGAGTTTATGAATGGTGCGACTCATATGTCTTTATATTCGGTTCTGGATAATTCTGCTCTTATCAAAAAGATCTATGTACCGAAATATATTTTTACATTATCAAGGATTACCAGTTCCCTTGTGGATCTGATCTTCTCGATGGGAGCGCTGCTTCTTGTTATGCTGGTGACGAGGGCTCAGTTCAGCTGGTATATCCTTGCGTTCCCGCTGGTTATTATTCCGCTTTACTTCTTTACCTGCGGACTTGGATTTCTGCTTTCCGCGGCAAATGTATTTTTCCGGGATATCCAGTATATCTACAACGCGATTACGGTTGCATGGATGTATCTAACGCCGCTTTTTTATCCGATCGATCTGCTTCCGGAATGGCTCAGATGGCTCATTGAGCATTTTAACCCCATGTACTATTATATTCAGTTCTTCCGGGATCTTGTCTGCTACGGACAGTTCACATCGCTGCGGATATTTGTAGGTTGCTGGATCATGGCAGTGGTGATGTTCCTGATCGGACTGGGTGTATTTAAGAAGACGCAGGATAAATTCATATTATATTTTTAGGAGTAGGTCAATGGACGAAAAATATATTGTGGACGTGGATGACGTCACGATAAGATTTAATCTGGCAAGTGAGAAGATAGACAATCTGAAAGAATATTTTATCAAACTTGTAAAGCATGAATTGATGTTTCAGGAATTCCTCGCGCTGAAGAATGTGAGCCTGAAAGTAAAACCTGGCGAAGCATGGGGACTGATCGGAGTGAACGGCTCAGGCAAGTCCACGCTGCTGAAAACAGTCTGCGGGATCCTGAAGCCGTATAAAGGTACTGTTACGACGAGAGGAACCATCGCGCCGCTCATCGAGCTTGGCGCGGGATTTGACATGAATATGACTGCCCGTGAGAATGTATTTCTGAATGGTACTGTCCTTGGGCATTCCCGCAAGTTTATGCAGGAACATTTTGATGAGATCATTGATTTTGCAGAACTCTGGGATTTCCTGGATGTACCGATCAAGAATTTCTCTTCCGGTATGCAGGCTAGACTCGGATTTGCTATTGCAACGATGGTAAGACCGGATATACTGGTTGTGGATGAGATCCTTTCAGTCGGTGATTTTCAGTTCCAGCAGAAATGCTATGGAAGAATGCATGATATGCTTGATGGTGGTACAACCCTTTTATATGTTTCTCATGATGTCGAGTCGGTGAGAAAGCTTTGTAGCCATGCAATCTGGCTTGAACATGGCAATGTCAGAATGCAGGGAAGAGTGGGAGAAGTTACGGAAGAGTATATGAATATAAATCAATAGATGCGATGGTGGTATTTGGATGATTTTACAAAAAATAACTTTTGGAGAAGGGGAAAAGAATACAGAAAGTCTTTATTATTCTTCGGATTTAGAAGTTCAATATGATGAAAAGGCAGCGTGTGTTAATCTTCAAAAAAATCAGATTCTGAATTTGCAGACATATTTTAACCTTTTTTCCAGTTATAAATGGAAAAAATATACGCGGATATCTAGAATTTTCCTCCAGGCAGAGATTGAAGGCGATATTCTGCTTCAGTTGTTTCTGCTTAATAAAGCGGGTGGCAGTGTTGTTGAAAAAGTCATAATAGAAAAAATATATCAGAGTCAGAATAGAGAATCGATTGCAACAGAAGAATTTGAACTTCCGGAAAAAGGGATGCTGGGGTTGAAAATTACAGCATTATCTGAAAATGCAAAGGTTTATGGAGGAGCCTTTTGTACACCAGAGGACAAACCTTCCAGGGAAATCAATATCGGAATCGCTATTTGTACCTTTAAGCGTGAGATATTTGTAAAGAGAAATATAGATAAATTAAACAAAAAGATAATCGACAATCAGAATGCACTGCTTTATGATCATTTGGAAGTATGCATTGCTGATAATGCGGGGACGTTAGAAAAAGAAACATTGGAAAATGCCAAAGTACACGTCCTGAGTAATCCTAATCTGGGTGGAGTTGGCGGATTTACCAGAGGCATGCTGGAATTAATGAAAAATGCGCAAATAAGTCATATACTTTTGATGGATGACGATGCAGTGATTTCAACAGATTCCCTTGAAAGAAATTACACATTTTTATGTTTTCTAAAACCAGAATATGAGGAATATATTCTTGGAGGTGCATTGCTCCGGTTAGCAAGTCCGGTAATACAGTATGAGTCTGGAGCGCAGTGGAATAAAGGTGAAATTTGTGCACTAAAGCATGACTTTAGACTCGACCAGTTGGATAATGTACTGGATAATGACAAAGAAGATTCTGTTGAATACACGGGGTGGTGGTATTCTTGCATACCTATAGAATTTATTAGAAAAAAAGGATTGCCATTACCGCTTTTTATACACAGAGATGATATAGAATATGGACTCAGGGCAGAAGGAAAATTTATCTTTTTAAATGGTGTATGCATATGGCACGAAGCATTTGAAAATAAATTTCCAGGTTTTCTGGAATATTATGATGTGCGAAATCTTGCAATTGTCAATGCTGTACATCACCCGGAATATGGTTCCAGAGAATTTAAAAAGATGCTTTTTATACAGGTCAGCAGCAATGTCGGAAAGTATAGATATCGGTATGTTGATTTAAATCTTAAAGCCGCAGTGGATTTTATGAAAGGATTTGGCTGGTTTTATCATCTTGACACTGTCGATAACCATAAAAAATTAGAAAAATATAACTATCAGCCTGAAAAAGCAGAAGATTTTATTGGATACAAAGGGATTTCCGCAGAGGATTTAAAGTTCACTGAAATGACAGACGAATATACTCCGGGGTATTTTCAAAAAGTCTGGAAAATGGCTACGTTGAATGGACATGTTTTACCGGCGAAAAAAGATAAGATAAAAGTAGTTCGGCCATATCCCAATATTTATGAATTGTATCGTTTTAGAGAAGTATTGTTTGTAGACAACACAGGAAAAGCTATAAAAGTAGTACGAGATATTAAAGAATTAATAGGAGCATATATTAAATATTTTAAAGTCTTCCGGTTAATTGATAAATATTATGATAAGGCTTGTAAAGAATATCGAGAATATTATGATAAACTGGTAACGGTGGATTTTTGGGAAGAATATTTAAAAATAAAGAAAGACAAGGTGAAGAAGAATGGAAATTAAGCTGCAGAGTATTTTGTTTCCGGATAAAGAGGAATATACGGATTATCAGGAACTCTTCTTTAAATCCGGACAGGGGGTATATGATAAGCAGGAAAAATATCTGGCGTTTGCGCGTTATACCGTATGTGATTTTGCTACGTATCTGAATGCTTTATCATACAGAAAGTGGAGAAAGCACAGTAAGGCAGGCGAAATGTATCTGAAACTCAGAGCAAAAGGAAACTTTGATCTTGTGCTTTCAGGATATCACAGAATAGAGCACGCTGCTAAAAGAATTACATTTTCTGTTAAAGAATATAATCTATCAGAACCGCAGGAAATTATTGTAAAAATACCCGAGAATAAGGAAACTTTAGTTGGTTTCGAATTGCGAACATATACGGACTGTATGGTTTATGAAGGCGGATACTATACGCAAATACCGGATAATCAATTAAACGAGGTGCGTCTTTCGATTGCAACGACAACATTTCGTAAAGAGTCATTTATCAAGAAAAATATTAAAATGATAAAAGAGGAACTTCTGGATAAAGACGATATCGTTAGCCAGAATCTTTATGTGCATGTTGTTGACAATGATGAGGGACGTGTTCTGAAGCGGGAAGAAATTGAAGGAAAACATGTTTTTTATCATCCCAATAAGAATGTGGGAGGTTCCGGAGGATTTACCAGAGGAATGATAGAATCTCTTGACCAGCAGCCGAAAGCAACTCACGTTCTGATGATGGATGATGATATAGTAGTTCTTTCAGAAAGTATCAGGAGAACATATATTTTGCTGTTGACTATGAAAGAACGTTATAGAGAATATGTGATCAGTGGCGCAATGCTCTGTTATGAAGAAATGGACGTCTTCCATGAGGATGTAGGATTTATGGGAGCGGACGGCGGACAGAATCCGTCTAAGGGACATGGCCCCATCATTAAAATGGCCGATATGCTGCAAAAAGAGGAAGCGAAGACTAAGAAAGCCGACTCATATGCTGGCTGGTGGTATTGTTGTGTGCCTGTAACTATGATCGAAAAAAATGGATTTGCTCTGCCGTTCTTCATTCGTGTCGATGATACAGAATTCAGTTTGCGAAATCACGCGAAGTTTATTACTATGAATGGTATCTGCGTGTGGCATATGGGATTTACTCTGAAATTCAATTATTTTATGGAATATTATCAGGTATTCCGCAATTTCCTGATCGCAGAAGCGTGTAATCCATCCGGACGCAGACGCCGCATTTGGAAGCGTTTTAAAGGATTGTTTTTATCGGAAATCCTTCGTTTTAACTATGATGCAGCAGAGATGATCCTGGATGCTATCAGAGATTATCTGAAAGGGCCTCAGTTTATTGAAGAAGAAAAGTGTCAGGAACGGCTTCAGACAATGTCTGCTAAAAATGCTCAGATGAAAGATCTGTCTGAGTTTGAGGAATATGGTATTGACATTGATTCAGTGTATCAGGAAGATACCCGAAGGTTTATTGATACTTTAATTTACAGACTGACGTTTAACGGCCAGATCTTCTGGCCGAAAAAATGGCTGAGAAAAGGACCGGCAGTTGTTGCGCACGACTGGTTTTATAATCCGCAAAGACAATGTCTGGTGGATAGTGTGATTGCGGTAAATCCGCATGAATATACAGCGGAGATCCGTCCGCTTGATAAGAAGAAGTTCCGGAAAATTATGCGGTATTATTATGCAATTATGCGTAAATACAAAAAGTGCCATAAGAAAGTGGACGAAGCATATTATGCAAGGAGAAAATATCTGACCTCCAGAGAATTCTGGAATAAATATCTTGAAATCGAAAAGTATCAGTAAAAGGAGAAAAAATGAAATACGATTATTTAATTGTTGGTTCCGGTTTATTTGGATCTGTGTTCGCTTATGAGGCGAAGAAGAGAGGAAAGAAGTGTTTGGTTATTGACAAGCGCCCTCATATCGGAGGAAATATATACTGCGAAGAGATTGAAGGGATCAACGTACACAAATACGGCGCACATATTTTCCATACTTCTAATAAAAAGATATGGGAGTATATCAACCAGTTTGCGGAGTTCAATAATTATATTAACTCACCGGTTGCGATTTACAAGGATGAACTTTACAACCTGCCTTTCAATATGAATACATTCAGCAAGATGTGGAACATCAAGACACCGGCGGAAGCGAAAGAGATGATTGCGAAGCAGGTGGCTGAGACAGGGATCACAGAGCCGAAGAATCTGGAAGAGCAGGGACTGTCCCTCGTGGGAAAAGATGTATTCGAGAAACTTGTAAAGGGATATACAGAGAAGCAGTGGGGAAGAGACTGTAAAGACCTTCCGGCGTTTATTATCAAACGTCTTCCTGTACGGTTCACATATGATAACAATTATTTCAACGACCGGTTCCAGGGCATTCCGATGGGGGGATATACGAAGATTATCGAGAAGATGCTGGACGGCATTGAAGTAATGACGGATACAGACTACTTTGATTTTATAAAGAATAATCCGGATATTGCGGAGAAGACACTGTTCACCGGTATGATCGATGAGTATTTCAGATATCAGCTTGGTGCGCTGGAATACCGCTCTGTAAGGTTTGAGACAGAAGTGCTGGATACAGATAACTACCAGGGAAATGCGGTAGTGAACTACACTGCAAGAGAAGTGCCGTATACCCGTATCATCGAACATAAACACTTTGAATTTGGAAAGCAGGAGAAGACCGTTATCTCCAGAGAGTATTCTTCCGAGTGGAAAGTGGGCATGGAGCCGTATTATCCGGTCAATAATAAGCAGAACAATGCGCTCTTTGAGAAATACAGAGAACTTGCTGATAAGGAAGAAAATGTAATATTCGGCGGCCGTCTCGGAAATTATAAGTACTATGACATGGATAAAGTCATAGAAGCTGCGCTGGAGCTGGTAGAAAAAGAATTTTAGGACTAAAGCCATTATCATTGGGCATGCTGATGATAATGGCTTTTATGTATTGTCTTTTTGCTACGATTTTGGTATTATATATTAGTTAGAATGTAACAAATTCGTAATAAATGGAGAGTTACCATGAAAAATATATTTTCACTCCGGACTTCCAGAGCCCGGATGATCCTGTTGTGTGTCGTTGATATCCTGACGATTATTATTGACTGCTACTTATCGCTGGTGATGCGGTTTGAGTGGTCTCTCAGGCTGATCCCTGCTGAGTACATGAACAGTATGAAGCAGTATCTGGTCATCAATATCATCACTACACTGATCATCTTCCTGGCGCTGAGGCTTTACAATACGGTATGGAGTTTCGCGGGAGTCCACGAACTGGTGCGGATCGCGCTTGCGGCCGTCCTTTCCATGACGTTCCAGGCATTCGGTATGCAGATCCTTGTCCTGCCGGTGCCCAGGAGTTATCATGCGTTCTATTTCTTCCTGCTGGTCATGACAACCACCGTTACCAGATTCTCATATCGTGCGCTTCATATGGTACAGAACGGCGTGCGCAAGCAGGGGGGACATACGAAGAATACGCTCGTTGTCGGAGCGGGCGAGGCCGGCAATATGATCATTCAGGAGTTGAAGTCCAGCCGTTATCTGAACCGCAGAGTCGTGGGAGTGATCGATGACAATCCTTCCAAGAAGGGAAGGTTCATCCAGGGCGTGCGGATCCTTGGCAACCGGAATGATATTGTAGATATTGCAAAAAAATATGAAGTAGAAGAGATCATAGTCGCGATCCCTTCCGCGCCTCAGAAAGAGATCCGGGGGATCCTGAAGATCTGTAATGCCACGAACTGTAAGCTGAAGATCCTTCCAGGAATGTACCAGCTGATCACAGAGGAAGTTAATGTTTCAAAACTGCGCGATGTTTCGATCGATGATCTGCTCGGACGTGACGCGATCCACATTGACCTGGACAGTGTTATGTCGCATCTTTCTGACAAGACCATCCTTGTGACAGGAGGCGGTGGTTCCATCGGAAGCGAGCTGTGCCGTCAGATTGCGAAATATTACCCGCGTCAGCTGATCATTTTCGATATTTATGAGAACAATGCATACGATATCCAGCAGGAGCTGAAGCACGATTATCCGGATCTGAATCTGAAGGTCCTGATCGGCTCGGTGAGAAATACGAACAGGATCGAATCCGTAATGGAGCGGTATCGTCCGGATGTAGTCTATCATGCGGCGGCCCACAAGCATGTGCCGCTGATGGAGGACAGTCCGAATGAGGCAATCAAGAATAACGTGTTCGGGACTTACAAGACGGCCCGCGCTGCGGACAAGTTCGGCGTAAAGCGGTTTGTCCTTATTTCTACGGACAAGGCGGTGAACCCGACCAATATCATGGGCGCGTCCAAACGGATGTGTGAGATGATCATCCAGACGTTTAACCAGTACTCGCGTACAGAGTATGTGGCGGTGCGTTTCGGCAATGTGCTGGGAAGCAACGGAAGCGTGATCCCGCTGTTTAAGAAGCAGATGGAAGCCGGAGGACCGGTGACCGTGACGCATCCGGATATTATCCGCTACTTCATGACGATCCCGGAGGCTGTCTCTCTTGTGCTCCAGGCCGGCGCTTTTGCCGAGGGCGGCGAGATCTTCGTGCTGGATATGGGAGAGCCGGTGAAGATTGACGATCTGGCGAAGAACCTGATCCGTCTGTCGGGTTATACGCTTGGCGTGGATATGGAGATCAAATATACGGGTCTGCGGCCCGGGGAGAAGCTGTATGAAGAGCTGCTGATCAAGGACGAAGGACTGAAAAAGACGAAGAACGAATTGATCTTCGTTGGAGAGCCGCTTAAGTTTGACGAGGTGCATTTCCTCAGTGAACTTAAGAGACTGGAGCAGGCGGCGATCGATGAGAGCATGGATATCAAGGAGATGGTGGCGTCCATCATTCCTTCCTATCATATCCGTAAAGAAGATAAAGAACGCGACGAGACAATGTACCAGGAACTGATGAGTCTTGGCAGGGCGAGCCGCGAGAAACCAGTAGTGGGAGTGAAATAATAATGGAAAAAATGATGGTTCCTTTTTCTCCTCCGGATATCACGGAAGAGGAGATTGAGGCCGTATCGGAAGTGCTGAGAAGCGGATGGATCACAACGGGCCCCAGGACCAAGCAGCTGGAGAAAGAACTGGCGGCATATATGGGCACAGAACGTGCGGTCTGTCTGAATTCTGCAACAGCCTGCCTGGAGATGACGCTCCGGGTGCTGGGGATCGGACCGGGAGACGAAGTGATCACATCGGCTTACACGTATACCGCATCGGCAAGTCCGGTGCTTCATGTGGGGGCGAATCTTGTCCTGGTGGATACATCCCCGGATTCCTATGAGATGGATTATGAGAAGCTGGCTGCAGTGGTGACTGAACGTACGAAAGCGGTCATACCGGTCGATCTCGGAGGGATCATGTGTGATTATGACCGGATCTTTCAGATTGTCAGAGAAAAGGCGCACCTGTTCCATCCGAATTCCCCGCTTCAGGAGAAACTGGGGCGGATTGCGGTCGTAAGCGACGGTGCGCACGCATTCGGATCCTGCAGAAAGGGGATGACCTGCGGTCAGGTGGCGGACTTTACCACGTTTTCCTTCCATGCGGTGAAGAACCTGACGACAGGGGAAGGCGGCGCTGTCACATGGCACGGTCTGCCCGGGGTGGACAGTGAGGAGCTGTATCATCAGTATATGCTGCTGTCTCTTCACGGACAGTCGAAGGATGCGCTTGCCAAGACGCAGCTTGGAGCCTGGGAATATGATATTGCAGGAGCTTATTATAAGTGCAATATGACGGACATTATGGCCGCTATCGGTCTGGTCCAGTTGCAGCGCTATCCGCAGTTGGAGGCAAGAAGAAGAGCGATCATTGAGAAGTATAATGAAGGACTGCGTGATCTGCCGGTCCGTCTGATGGATCACTTTGGCGGGGATCACAGTTCCAGCGGACATCTGTATCTGGTGCGGCTGAATGGAAAGAACCGTGAGGAATGCAATGAGATCATCCGGAAGATGGCGGAAGACGGAGTTGCTGCAAATGTGCATTACAAGCCGCTGCCGATGATGATGGCATACAGGAAGCTTGGGTTTGACATTAAAGATTACCCGAATGCCCGGGCGCAGTACGAGAATGAGATCACACTGCCCCTGCATACAAAACTGACGGATGAGGAAGTGGAGTATGTGATCCGGACATTCCGCAAATATGCGCAGTAAGAGGATGGATGAAAGATGAGAAAGTGGGAGAACATGCCCCCGTTTTTAAAAAATGACCGTGTGAAGGTATATTATGATATCCTGAAAGAGCACGAGAAGGAACTGCGGATCAAGAGGAAGTTTGATACATTCCTCGCAGCGTTTATGCTTGCCGTCATCTGGCCGGTGTTTCTTCTGATCGGCCTTCTGATCAAACTGGATTCACCGGGCCCGGTGTTCTTTAAGCAGGAACGTGTGACTCAGTACGGCAGGAAATTTCAGATCCTGAAATTCCGTACCATGGTACAGAATGCCGAGAAGATGGGCAGCCAGATCACAAAGAGCCATGACAGCCGTCTGACCCGTGTGGGAAGAGTCATCCGCGGATGCCGGATCGATGAACTTCCGCAGCTGGTCAATGTGCTTCTGGGAGATATGTCTTTTGTCGGAACCAGGCCGGAAGTGGTGAAATATGTGCGTGCTTATACAGATGAGATGAAAGCGACGCTCCTCCTTCCTGCAGGGATCACTTCGGAAGCGAGTATATCGTATAAAGATGAAGGCGAAATGATGGAGGGGGTAGATGATGTAGATGACGTCTACATTCATCAGGTCCTGCCGGAGAAGATGGAATACAATCTTGAAGCATTGAGAAATTACAGCCTGCTCGGAGATCTTAGGACAATGGTGCGGACTGTGTTTGCTGTGCTGCGATAGGAGGGCGCCAGGATGTTGATCACAGTCTGTGTAGTAGCTAAAAATGAAGAAAATACACTGCCGCGCCTTCTGGAGGATATCCGGAATCAGGATTACCCGGTGCAGGATATAGAGATCCTGCTCGTAGACAGCATGTCCGTGGACAGGACCCGTGCAGTCATGGAAGCGTTCGCGAAGGACAATCCGCAGTACAGGCGGGTGGAAGTGCTGACGAATGAAAAAGGCAATCTGCCGTCCGGCTGGAATGTGGCGCTCAGAAATTATGAAGGGGACGTGATCGTCCGGATTGATGCCCATGCCCGGATACCGGAAGATTTCCTGCGGAAAAATGCGGAATGTCTGATGGGCGGCGAGGATGTGTCAGGCGGCCCCCGTCCCAGTCTTCCCGAGAAGGATACGCCCTGGCAGCGTCTGCTCCTGAGTGCGGAGAGTTCCATGTTCGGAAGCAGTATTTCCGATTTCCGCCGGGGAAAGAAGAAAAAGTATGTCAAATCGCTGTTTCACGGCGCATACCGGAGAGAAGTCTTTGACAAGGTCGGCTTCTTTAATGAAGAACTGGGGCGTACGGAAGATAATGAAATGCATTACCGTATGCGGGAGGCGGGATATAAGCTCTGCTTTGATCCGGAGATCCATTCCTGGCAGTATACCCGCAGTTCCCTGCGTGGGATGATGAAGCAGAAATACGGGAATGGCTACTGGGTGGCGCTCACGCTCAAGGTGTGCCCCAAATGCCTGAGTATTTATTATTTTGTGCCATTTGCTTTTGTTCTTGGGATCCTGTTCACGACGGCCCGCGCACTGCTTGGCAAACCGAGGCTTGCGATTATGATGTGGGCAGCGTACTGGTCGGCTGCGGCAGGCATGGCGTGGATGGCTGTCAGGAAAGAAGCAAAGCATATCTGCCAGCTTCTGCTTCCGGTAATCTTTTTCCTGCTCCATGTCAGCTATGGAGTGGGCAGCCTGGTTGGATTCCTGAAAATGATTAAAGACTGGGGAAAGGATAAATAAAGAATGAGGAAATTAATCGAACAGATCATGAAGTTCGGGGTTGTCGGCTTCCTGTGTTTTTTTATTGATTACGGACTGATGATTCTTTTTACGGAGGCGTTCCATATCAATTACCTGGTTTCGGCCGCCTTGTCTTTTTCAATCTCGACGATTGTGAATTACAGCCTGAGTATGCGTTATGTCTTCAAGTCTAAAAAGGACGCGAATAAGATAAATGAGTTCATCCTGTTCGTCGTGCTCAGTGTGATCGGACTTGGGGTGAATGAAGCGGCCATGTGGATCGCGGTAGAAGGTCTGGGGATTCACTACATGATCTCGAAGATCGGCGCAACAGCTGTTGTAATGGTATTTAATTTTGTGACAAGGAAGATATTCCTTGAGGATAAATCCGAGTAACATATCAGATTCGAACATTTACAGTAGTGTAGAGGTATATCATGGCGAAGAACGTTAGAAGACGCGGGAGGAGACGCCGCGGACGGAAAAAGGGAAACTGGTTCACGAGACTGAAGACCTGGCAGAAAGTATTGCTCTGTTTTGCCTGCGTCCTTATCTGTGCCGTCATCTCGGCATGTCTGTATGTGATGGCAAAATGGGATAAGATCGATACGCAGGAGATCAATGCGGAAGATCTGATCATTAATCAGGAGGTACAGGCCCAGAAGAACGAGGATATCGATCTGGGTGAAGGCTACACGAACGTGGCTCTGTTCGGCGTGGACTCGCGTGATGGAAATCTCGGCAAAGGGAACCGTACGGACTGTATCATTGTTGCCAGTCTGAATAATGAGACAAAAGAGATCAAGATGGTTTCTGTGTACCGGGATACGCTTCTGGATCTTTCGGAAGGAACATATCAGAAATGTAACGCCGCCTACAGCTACGGCGGGCCGGTTGCAGCCATCAATATGCTGAACATGAATCTTGACCTTGATATCGAAGATTATGTGACTGTCGATTTCGGCGCGATCTCAGATGCGATCGATCTGCTCGGCGGTATTGAGGTGGATGTGACGGATGAAGAGGTCCGTTATCTGAATCAGTATCTGCAGGAAACGGCGGATTCTGCAGGAAAGGAAGCGCATTTCCTTGACGCCGGCGGACATCTTCTTCTGGATGGCGCCCAGGCTACGACTTATGCGCGTATCCGTTCAACGGCGGGAGGGGATTTCACCCGTACAGAACGCCAGAGGCTTGTTGTGGAAAAGATGTTTGAGAAAGCCCGCACAGCGGATCTGGGAACGATCAATTCCATTATTGACGCTGTATTTCCGCAGGTATCCACCAGCTTCACCCTTCAGGAAGTGCTGATGTATGCTTCGGCTTACAGCCAGTATACGTTGGGAGAGAACATGGGCTTCCCGGTTGATAAGACGACGGATACTCTGTCAGGTCTCGGAAGCATCGTTATCCCGCAGGATCTGACGTCGAATGTGGCGAAACTTCATGAATTCCTCTTCGGAACGGTGGGGTATACGCCTTCATCGACCGTGCAGACGATCAACGGAAATATCATCAGCAAAGTGGAAGCTGCCCGCTCCGCGCCTCAGTCTGATGTTGAAGAGTATGATGAGGAAGAGGAAGAAGAAGTATACGAAGAAGAATACTACGAAGATACAGATGATGACAGCGGCAGCAGTACTGGTTCATCCGGTTCCGACAGCAGTTCCGGCGGCAGCGGGACAGACAGCGGCAGCGGAGGTTCCGGCTCCGGTTCGGGCGAAGAATCCGGTGGCGGCAGCGGAACAGGAAGTGATAGCGGCGGCTCTGGCTCCGGTTCGGGCGGTGAGTCCGGCGGCAGCGGTTCCGGAGAATCCGGCGGGGAGAGTTCCGGCGGAGGATCAGGTGAGTCCGGCGGTTCCGGTGAAGGGACAGATGACGGTGCTGGCGGAGAGACAACAGCATAAATGACTATAGAGTATAAGTGCAGGCGATAAAATCAGGTTTTTGATTTTATCGCCTGTTTGCTTCTTTATTTTTTTCAGAGGTTTTTATATAATAAAGAAAGATTTATGTTGAGGATCATTTGGTAATGGAGGACATTGTGATGCAGAAAATAATGATTCACAATTTAGGACCCATCGTTCATTGTGAAATGGATATTGATGACTTTATTGTATGTACCGGTCCGCAGGAAATTCGGCCATCAGGACCTTAAAAGTGAATAAGTTCGGAAGAATAACCAGTGTTGTGGATAACTTATTTTTTCTTAGAAATTC
>DWWO01000045.1 GCA_019119675.1 Candidatus Mediterraneibacter faecipullorum
GTATCTGCAGCAGCAGGCGTTGTAGTTGCAGCAGCAGGCGGAGACGGAGCTGCAGCAGCAGAGGAGAAAGATGAGTTTGATGTAGAGCTTGTATCTGCAGGAGCTTCCAAGGTTAAAGTTATCAAAGCTGTACGTGAGATCACAGGTCTCGGACTGAAAGAGGCTAAAGAGCTCGTAGACAACGCTCCGAAGGTACTCAAAGAGGCTGTTTCCAAGGCTGAGGCTGAGGAGATCAAGGCTAAACTTGAGGAGCAGGGTGCTGAGGTTAACCTGAAATAATCAGGAAACTGAAATCCTGTTGTCACAGAGACAGATGGCTGTCACTGACAAAAGATAAAACACAGACCGTGGAAGAGTTCGGACATCAGACGCTTCTGCGGTCTTTTGAATTGAAAAGGGCGTATGATACCACATATGCTGAAAAATGTCAAGATAAATTGAAAAATAGTTGTTGACAGTAAAAAGAGTTTTGTGATATAGTAAAAAATGCACTATTATGGAAAGGTATGCCATATAAGACGCATTATTATAATGTCGCAAGGCTCTTTTCATTATGTATAGATTAACAAGAGGAGTGAAACGTCAATGGAGAAAAACAGGATCCGTCCCATTAAAACCGGAAACAGCTTCCGCATGAGCTATTCCAGGCAGAAGGAAGTATTGGAGATGCCCAATCTCATTGAAGTTCAGAAAGATTCCTATCAGTGGTTTCTTGATGAAGGTCTCAAAGAGGTGTTCGATGATATTTCCCCTATCTCAGATTTCAGTGGTCATCTGAATCTGGAATTTGTGGATTTCACACTCTGCGAAGATGATGTGAAATACACGATCGACGAGTGCAAAGAGCGCGATGCGACTTATGCGGCACCCTTGAAAGTAAGGGTAAGGCTCCACAACAGAGAGACTGATGAGATCAACGAGCATGAGATTTTCATGGGAGATCTCCCGCTGATGACGAAGACAGGTACGTTTGTCATCAACGGGGCAGAACGTGTCATCGTCAGCCAGCTTGTGCGTTCACCGGGAATCTATTATGGCATCGCCCATGATAAGCTCGGTAAGAAACTCTATTCGGCGACCGTCATCCCGAACAGAGGTGCATGGCTTGAGTACGAGACTGACTCCAACGACGTTTTTTACGTGCGCGTTGACCGTACGAGAAAAGTGCCGATCACAGTGCTGATCCGTGCTCTTGGTATCGGTACGAACGCCGAGATCATCAATCTGTTCGGAGAGGAACCGAAGATCCTTGCAAGCTTTGGAAAAGACACTGCTGAGAACTATCAGGAGGGTCTGTTAGAGCTGTACAAAAAGATCCGTCCGGGCGAGCCGCTTGCAGTGGACAGCGCGGAGAGTCTGATCAACAGTATGTTCTTTGATCCGAGACGCTATGATCTGGCAAAAGTAGGACGCTATAAATTTAACAAGAAACTGATGCTCAGAAACCGTGTGAATGGCTGTGTTCTGGCAGAAGATGTAGTCAGCCCGCTGACAGGTGAAGTTGTGGCTGAAAAGGGGACAAAGATCACACGTGAAATTGCAGATACCATCCAGAATTCCGCAGCTGAATATCTGTGGGTAGAGGGAGAGGATGCTTCCAGAAATATCAAGATCCTTTCCAATATGATGGTAGACCTTCAGGCTGTTGTAGATATCGACCCGAAAGAAGTCGGTGTGACAGAGCAGGTATATTATCCGGTACTTGCAGGTATCATCGAGGAGTCAGCAGGAGACATCGATGAGATGAAGCGTATGATCAGACGCGATATTCATGATCTGATCCCGAAGCATATTACAAAGGAAGATATCCTTGCTTCCATTAACTATAACATTCATCTTGAGTACGGCATCGGAAACGATGATGATATCGACCATCTGGGCAACCGTCGTATCCGTGCAGTTGGCGAACTTCTCCAGAACCAGTACAGGATCGGTCTGTCCAGACTGGAAAGAGTTGTGCGCGAACGTATGACAACGCAGGATCAGGAGGGCATTTCTCCGCAGTCGCTGATCAATATCAAACCGGTAACTGCAGCGGTGAAAGAGTTTTTCGGCTCTTCCCAGCTGTCCCAGTTCATGGATCAGAACAACCCGCTGGGTGAGCTGACGCATAAGAGACGTCTTTCTGCTCTGGGACCGGGCGGTCTTTCCAGAGACCGTGCCGGATTCGAGGTGCGTGACGTTCATTACTCCCACTATGGAAGAATGTGTCCGATCGAGACTCCCGAGGGCCCGAACATCGGTCTGATCAACTCTCTTGCATGCTATGCAAGGATCAACCAGTACGGATTTATCGAGGCGCCGTACCGCAAGGTCGACAAGTCCGACCCGGCAAATCCGCGCGTAACGGACGAAGTAGTCTATATGACTGCAGATGAAGAAGATAACTACCATGTGGCTCAGGCGAATACGCCTCTGGATGAGGAAGGACATTTCATAAATAAGAATGTGTCCGGTCGTTACCGTGAAGAGACACAGGAGTATGAGAGAAATAAATTCGACTACATGGACGTATCCCCGAAGATGGTGTTCTCCGTGGCTACGGCGCTGATCCCGTTCCTGCAGAACGACGACGCGAACCGTGCCCTCATGGGATCCAACATGCAGCGTCAGGCAGTGCCGCTGCTGACGACAGAGGCTCCGGTAGTCGGTACAGGTATGGAAGTAAAGGCTGCCGTTGACTCGGGTGTATGTATCGTTGCTGAAGAGGCGGGAACAGTTGAAAGCTCCACTTCCACAGAGATCGTGATCCGTCGCGAGGACGGAACGAAGAAGTCGTATAAGCTGACAAAGTTCCAGAGAAGTAACCAGAGCAACTGCTACAATCAGAGACCGATCGTCGACAAAGGCGATGTAGTGGAAAAAGGACAGGTGATCGCAGACGGTCCGTCTACTTCCGGCGGCGAGATGGCGCTTGGAAAGAACCCGCTGATCGGTTTCATGACATGGGAAGGTTACAACTACGAGGATGCCGTTCTCTTAAGTGAGAGACTGGTACAGGATGATGTTTATACTTCTGTCCACATCGAAGAGTATGAGGCAGAGGCAAGAGATACAAAGCTCGGACCTGAGGAAATCACGCGAGATATCCCGGGCGTGGGCGATGATGCACTGAAAGATCTGGATGAGAGAGGTATCATCCGCATCGGCGCCGAGGTGCGCGCGGGAGATATCCTTGTCGGAAAAGTAACTCCAAAGGGAGAGACTGAGCTGACAGCAGAGGAGAGACTTCTCCGTGCGATCTTCGGTGAGAAGGCACGTGAGGTAAGGGATACTTCCCTGAAAGTGCCGCATGGTGAATATGGTATTGTAGTGGACGCAAAAGTGTTTACAAGGGAGAACGGAGATGAACTCTCACCGGGAGTAAACCAGTCAGTCCGCATCTATATTGCACAGAAGAGAAAGATTTCCGTCGGTGATAAGATGGCCGGACGTCATGGTAACAAGGGTGTCGTTTCCCGCGTGCTTCCGGTCGAAGATATGCCGTTCCTTCCGAACGGACGCCCGCTCGATATCGTGCTCAACCCGCTGGGTGTGCCGTCACGTATGAATATCGGACAGGTACTTGAGATCCATCTGAGCCTTGCAGCGAAAGCGCTCGGATTTAACATCTCCACACCGGTATTCGACGGTGCAAACGAGGTGGATATCATGGATACTCTTGACCTCGCAAATGATTATGTAAATCTTGAATGGGATGAATTTGAGAAGAAACACGGCGAAGAACTCCTGCCGGAAGTTCTCCAGTATCTCTCTGACAACAGAGAACACAGGAAACTGTGGAAGGGAGTGCCGCTTTCCAGAGACGGTAAAGTCCGCTTAAGAGACGGACGTACCGGAGAATTCTTCGACAGCCCGGTTACGATCGGACACATGCATTACCTGAAGCTGCATCACCTTGTTGATGACAAGATCCATGCACGTTCCACAGGCCCGTACTCACTTGTTACACAGCAGCCGCTGGGTGGTAAGGCACAGTTCGGCGGACAGCGTTTCGGAGAGATGGAGGTGTGGGCTCTCGAGGCCTACGGCGCATCTTACACACTTCAGGAGATCCTGACAGTGAAATCCGATGATGTAGTAGGACGTGTGAAGACTTACGAGGCTATCATCAAGGGCGAAAATATCCCTGAACCGGGAGTGCCGGAATCCTTCAAGGTGCTGTTAAAAGAGCTTCAGTCACTGGCGCTCGATGTACGTGTACTGCGTGACGACAACACAGAAGTCGAGATCATGGAGAATGTCGACTATGGAGAGACGGATCTGCGCCATATCATTGAAGGAGACAGAAAGTACCGTGATGATAATGAATCTTTCGGTGACCATGGATTTACAGAGCAGGAATTCGTAGGAGAAGAGCTGGAGGATATCGAACCGGAGGAAGAACCGGATGACAGTGATCTGGAAGGAATTGAATTCGACGAGTATTCTGGATATGATGAAAACTAATGGGAGGAGCCATATCTATGCCAAATAACAATGAACAACAATATCAACCGTTAACATTTGATGCGATCAAGATCGGGCTGGCTTCACCGGAAAAGATCCTTGAGTGGTCCAGAGGCGAGGTCACAAAACCGGAGACGATCAACTACAGGACATTAAAGCCTGAGAAGGACGGTCTGTTCTGTGAGAGGATCTTCGGACCGAGCAAGGACTGGGAGTGTCACTGCGGTAAGTATAAGAAAATCCGCTACAAAGGCGTTGTGTGCGACCGGTGCGGAGTTGAGGTTACGAAGTCAAGCGTGCGCCGTGAGCGCATGGGCCATATCGCTCTTGCGGCTCCTGTATCCCATATCTGGTATTTTAAGGGCATCCCGAGCCGTATGGGCCTGATCCTCGATATTTCCCCGAGGACGCTGGAGAGAGTTCTCTACTTTGCATCCTATATTGTGCTGGATAAAGGGGAGACGGATCTGCAGAATAAGCAGATCCTCTCCGAGGCAGAATATCAGGAGCAGAAAGAAAAATGGGGCAGCGGCGCATTCCGTGTAGGAATGGGTGCCGAGGCGATCAAAGAGCTCCTCGAAGCGATCGATCTGGAGAAAGAATGCGATGAATTGCAGAAATCCCTGGAAAATGCTACAGGACAGAAACGTGCCAGGATCGTGAAGAGACTGGAGGTTGTCGAGGCGTTCCTTGAGTCCGGCAACCGCCCGGAGTGGATGATCCTGACAGCGATTCCGGTCATTCCGCCGGATCTGCGCCCGATGGTGCAGCTTGACGGTGGACGTTTCGCCACATCCGATTTGAACGATCTTTACAGAAGGATCATCAACAGAAACAACCGTCTGAAGAGACTGCTGGAACTCGGCGCGCCGGATATCATCGTGCGAAACGAGAAACGTATGCTCCAGGAGGCGGTAGACGCCCTGATCGACAACGGCCGCCGCGGCCGTCCGGTCACAGGTCCCGGAAACAGAGCCCTGAAGTCTCTGTCCGATATGCTGAAAGGTAAATCCGGACGTTTCCGTCAGAACCTG
>DWWO01000046.1 GCA_019119675.1 Candidatus Mediterraneibacter faecipullorum
GAGCAGTTAGCGGACAACTTCCAGACGCTTATCGATGCAATCAACAAGGCAAGACCGGCAGCAGTTAAGGGACAGTACCTGAAGAGCATCACTCTTACATCTACAATGGGCCCTGGCGTAAAGGTTAATCCTCTGAAGCTTGCATAATTTTAGATGAAAATAAGATCCTCATGCTATGCAAATGGTGTGGGGATCTTTTTATATTCTGTCTTATGGCCTGAAGCAGGCGGATGGTGTGAGCAGCCTGTTGTTTCCGGCGGCTTTACACTTTTTGCGTGTACATGGTATAATGACTAAGCTTTATTGTGTGATGACGAAATGACAGGAGGATACGATGAGCCTGATCAACAGAATTCCCCATGAATTCTATAAATTATTTACAAGTAAATACACGGAATATTATATGACCTTTCTTGTGGCGATCTATGATGCCATGGAACAGTCCTATTCTGTGCTCGGGCTGACAGAGAAGGAGTGCCGTGCCGTGATGAATGAGAAGATTGCTGCTGCGGCGATCCTGTGGGATGCGGAAAATTATGACGAAGAGGGCGTGTTTCTTACCCGGTCGAATATGGCGTCAGTCTGTCTGAAGCATTTCGAGGACTGGGGATGGCTCAAGCAGGACTATGATGAGACGCTGAACAGTTACGTGGTCACATTTCCGGAGTACAGTCAGATGTATGTGGAACTGTTCGCGCGCCTGATGGATGAGAGTGACAGTCAGGAGCGGGAGAGTGTTCTTGCGATCTACAGTCACCTCTATACTTACAGTGTGGATACGGAGAAGAATAATGAGATTCTCAAAAGTGCCCTGAATGCCTCGAAAAGACTGGTGCGCATGCTGGTCAACATGCAGGACGGCATGAGAGAGTATTTTGACGAGCTTTCCCGACAGAAAGATTTTAAAGGGATCCAGGATGTCCTTGTCAAAGAGATCAATAACAGTGACAGCCGGAAGTACGCGATCCTTACGACGACGGACAGTTTCTACCGCTATAAGGAGGCGGTCAAGGAGCTGATCGTGAAAAATCTGGATGAAAACGAAGTCCGCAGAAGGAAGAAGGAACGGGAACTGACTGAACTCGAGCCGGGAACACCTGCATTTGTGAGGTGCGGCCGGGCGATTCAGTTATGCGACGAGGCGGCGGACATCATGTTCCGTATCGAACGGCAGTCGGATGTGATCGAGAGGAGATACAATAAGCTGATCGAGCAGAAGACTGTGTTTGCCGGCAGGGCGGCGGCACGGATCCGCTATATCATGCAGGAGGGAGCGGACGGCGAGGACCGGACGGCTGTTTTTGTCAGTCTTTTGAGCAGGAGCAGGAAGAAAGAAGAGATGATCGGGGAGCTTGCGGAGCGCACCGGGATGAGTTCGCAGTATCATCTTATGTCACAGGGGAGTCTTTACAGCAGGAAGACTTCCGGCCGGGATGAGTTTGTACCCCGCGCGCTGGAGCAGGAGACACAGAATGGAACAGAAGAGATGGATTCCTTTGTCCTGAAACCTTTGTACACCCACAGAGAGATTGAACGGTTCCGCAAGAAGAATGAGAAGGACGGCGTATTCCAGGTGACAAAAGATACTGTGCGCAGTGTGGAAGATCTGGAAAAACTGTTTTTTGTGTGGCAGGAGGCAACTGAATCGGCGCAGAGCGGTGAAGAAATCGAGCTGGGTGACGAACAGGAAAGCAGTTCCGGTTTCCGTTATTCAGCACTGAAGATCCGCGGCAGATAAATGGGTAACAGCTAATTACGAAAGGAAATATCTATGTTTACATATCTGGAAGAATTGACAGTGACAGAAGCAGAACAGGTGAGAAAGACGATACAGGCGCTGTTCCGGCAGACATGTATCCTTCAGGTGAAGTATGATCCGGCCACATTGACGCCGAGAGATAACCCTCAGTATGAGATCTGCGCAAGGCACAGAGGTTTTATCGAAAATTATATTGAGGTGCTCGGCTGCGAGCTGATCCATGATGCGCAGGAACATATTTTCCGTCTGTCAGGAGAGCATATGCCCCGCGAGAACCTGAGCCTGACAAGCACAGTGATCCTGCTTCTTGTCCGGCTGATCTTTAGAGACCGGATCATGGGGGAGGGGCTGAATGCGCCTCTTACGACTTTGAGAGAAATCCGTGAATACGGGAAAAATACAAACCTGATCACTGAGAAGCTGACGCAGGCGCAGTGGCGGGAAGCGCTTTACCTGATGAGGATGCATCAGGTCATCGATCTGCCGGGTGCGGTGAAAGATGTGGAGGACGATACGCCGATTTATATTTACAGCACTGTAAATCTTTTTGTGACGGCGGCGGATATCAACGCGCTGATCGAGAAATACAGAGAAGAGGAGGACGAGTATGAGACAGCCGAAGAAATTATTTACCCGGATACTGATCAATAACTGGGGCGGCATCAGCCATAAGATACTTCACCTGCACGAATATGTAAACCTCTTCAGCGGAAAGAGCGGTTCGGGAAAATCCACGGTAATGGATGCGATCCAGGTCATTCTCTATGGAAGTGTATCCGCAAATTTCCTGAACAAGGCAGCGGATGATTCTAAGAATAAAAGAAGTGTGCTCAGTTACCTGCGGGGAGCCCAGAAGGACGGAAGTGTAAACAGGGCGGGAATGGATTTCTGTTCCCAGATCGTGATGGAGATCGAGGATACAGGTACTCATATTACGACTTGTATCGGTGCAGCTTTTGAAGTGGGCAGGAATGACACGGAATTGAGACGATACAACTTCTTCAGCCATTCCGGAAAGATGCCGGAGGATGAATATTTGTGCGATGGTGTGCCGTATACCATCGACCGGATCAGAAAGCTGGCAAAAGAGCGTTCTGTCAGCGTGGATAACCGGGGGCACGGAGATGTGAACCGTGTATACCCTTCGAAGGAAGCCTATCTGAATACGCTCTACGAGGTGATCTTCGGATATGTTGAGCAGGGGCGGATGATCACCATGGAGAAGAGTGCCATTGCGCTGCGGATGACAAGCGGAACAGGGCAGTTCATCCGGGATTATATGTTCCCCAAGAGCCGGGAGAATACGGTGGCGGTGATCAGTGAGCAGCTGGGGGCCTACAGGGAGATCCGGGAGCGGGTGGAGGATCTTGAGAAACGGATCAAAATGCTGGATGCAGTCCATGCGGCGGATCTGGAACTTACCGGCGTCCGGGCGGATAAAGTGCGCTCAGAAACAATCCTTAAATATATAGAGATCGAGGGATGCAGGGCGAAGATCGCTTCCAGAAGCGATGATCTGGAACAGGCGAAAGACGCATCGGGAAAAGCACAGGAAAAGCAGAGCAGGCTTCAGGAAGAACTTGCATCTCTCAGAAACCGGCTGATCGATGTCAGGGCAGAACTAAAAAAGAGCGATTACGGACAGAAACAGCAGGAACTTCAGGAGATGGAGCATACGATCCGTCTGCTTGCGGACAGTTCCGCTGACTGGCGCAGGGGCATAAACGGGCTGAAATGCTGGGAGGAGGATGAAACTGCGACAGATTATGTGAGCAACCGTGCGCTGCAGCTGATCGATGACTTTGCCCGAGGAGAGGTGACGGAAGATGCCTGCGATGAACTGCGTGCGCATCTGAAAGCGGCTATGGACAATATCTCGGAAGAACTGGCAGAGACGGCGGTATCAATCCGTGAAGCGACAAAGGAGCTTCGGGAAAAAGAAGAAGCCCTGGAGGATATGAACAATGACAGGAAGCCTTATCCGAAAGAGCTCAAAGAGGCAAGACAGCAGCTTCAGAGTGCCCTGAGCGACCGTTATGGCAGGACGATCCACGTGCATATCCTTGCGGATCTCTTTGATATCACGGACGAGAAGTGGAAGAATGCGGTGGAAGGAAGGCTCGGCCGGCTGAAAAAGAGCATGATCACGGAACCGGCGTATGCTCTGGACGCGGCAAAGATATTCCGGAAGATGAAACGCTTTGAGGAGGCGGACCTGATCAACAGTGCCGCTATAAAAAGAGAGTCGCCCGCAGCGGAGGAGAATTCGCTGTACGAGGCAGTGCATACGGATCTGGATTATGTGGACTGGTGTCTGAAACGGTATCTCGGCAGGATCCGGAAGTGCGAGACAGTGGAAGAACTGGACATGGTGCGAGACGGTGTGACGCCGGACTGTTACTCCTACAGCAATTATATTTTCCGCCATCTGCGCAGCAGAGACTATACAAAAGGCGCCTGCATCGGGACACGGATATCAAAGACCCGGATGAGAGAGCTTGCGGATGAGATTGAAAGCCTTCAGGAATATCTGATCGGACAGCGTCAGACGGAGGCTTCCCTCAAGGATGCGCAGAAGTATGAGACGCTGAGTCAGGAAGACGGACAAATCCTGCGTCTGTCCTCGGCGGCGGACGAGCTGGAGGAATACTACCGGAAGCAGGAAGTGCTTCAAAAAGAACTGAAAGAGCTGGAAGACGGAACGCGGACAGCGGAGCTGAAAGCTGAGCAGAAAGAGCTTGAAACAGATGTGGCAGAGAAAGAAGATGCATCCCGGGATATCCAGAAAGAGCAGATCCGGCTTGGCGGAGTGGTTCAGGCTGCGGAGCGTGATATCCGGGATCTGAAGGCAAAGCTCGACGAGCTTACGACCGGATTTGTGGAAAATAAAGAATTGACAGAAGAGGTAGCTGCGGAGATTGCAAAGCGTACTGAAGCATCCTACCGTCAGCTGGTGAAAGGACAGTGCGACCGGCTTGCTGAAAGGGAGGCGGAACTTGCGGATGAGAGGACGATTGCAAGAAACTGTTTCAACAGGGAATATCCTGCATACGGATTTACGGGTGTTGAACATTCCAACGAAGTTTACGATCAGGTACTGGAACGATGCCGGAAAGATTTTGAACCGAAATATAAAGAAGAATTCCGGAAACAGTATGAGCTTGTCTATCATTCCCTGAGGGACAACGTGATCGCAACCATACACGGGGAAATCAAGGCGGCCTACCGCCACAGACGGGATATCAACCGGATGCTCTCGAAGATCCGCTTCTCCGACAGCATTTACCAGATCGATATCCTGCCTGCAAAGAATGAGAACGGACAGTTCTATGATATGCTGATGGCGGAGGAGCTGGACAGCAAGGTGATCGACACAGGCGGAATAGACGGACAGATGAGTCTGATGGAGGATGATTTTTTCCGGAAATACGAACAGAAGATACAGCTTCTCACTGAGAAGTTCATGCCTCTGCGCGAGGAGGACAGCCAGAACAGGGAGAAACACCGTCAGGAGATGGAGAAGTTTGCCGATTACCGGAACTATCTTACATTCAGTATGTACGAGCAGGTGATCGACGAATACGGAATGGAAAAGAAGAACTATGTAGACGATATGGCCGGGGTAGATTCCGGCGGAGAGGGGCAGAACCCCAAATATGTCGCTCTGCTGGCGGGATTTGCAATGCTGTATATGCAGCAGACCAACCGGGATTCTAAGATCCGGCTCGTGCTCCTTGACGAAGCGTTTTCCAAGATGGACAAAGAGCGGAGCGAAGTCTGCCTGCGGTATGCGAGGGAACTGGAACTTCAGCTTATCGTCTGCGTGCCGGATGAACGTCTTCAGTCGCTGATCCGGAATGTGGACAGTGTCTATGGATTCCGGCGGTTTAAGAACCAGATCAGTATGATGCACATTGATAAAGGACATTATCTGGAGATGATAGAGGGAGATGATACGGATGAAGCTCCTGACAGAGTATCTGATACAGACCGCTGACGGACCGGCCTACCGGTCGGGAAATCTGGACGGGATGCGCCACCCCTCAGTGGACGGAAAAATGATCCGGGCGGCCGGAGGTATGAGAAATCTGATAAATGAGGCGGAGGAGCTGGAAAAAGCAGGTCTGATCCGGGCAGAACGTAAAAATCTGGGGATGGATATCGTGCGTATCCATTATCCGGTCAGTGTGATACCGGAGCTCTGCATACGTGCCGGAGTGGAAGACCCCAGAGCAAAACAGCTGAGATGGATCCGGGCTGCAGGGAAATGGGCGGGTGAAGCAAAGGGAACTTTCCTTGAACCGTATTACGATGCTCTGCTCCAACGGCTGGAGGCCGGGCAGGATGTAAAGAAACCGGATATGGAGGATGGGGATTTCTTTCATTGCCTGAACCGGGCGGCAGTGATAGAATCACCGGTATGGAGAAGACAGTTCAGCAGTGAAGTGCTGCACGATTCTAAAATGTTTGAGAAGAAATATCAGGATAAGGTCGTGACTGTGCTGGAGAAGTATTCGCCGCTGAGTGAAGAGGGGATGACTGCGGATGATATCCTGAGGGTACACGGGATCAAGACTTATTCGCAGACTCTGGAGTGGAAAGGCCCGCTGGTCTACCGGATCGGGAGCGGGAAGCCGATCGACAGCTCGGTGAACCTTTTCGGGACCGTGATCAACGCACAGACGCTGGAACAGGCAGTGCCAATAGCAGTTCCGGGAATCCGGCATATCATATTCGTTGAGAACAAAGCAAATTATGAATCCATGGACTTCCGGGAGGATACCCTGTACATATACTGCCATGGCTTCTTCTCCCCGAAAGAACTGAAGTTTCTCGGTGTATTGACGGAGATTACAGGTGGAAATACAGAATATCTGCACTGGGGAGATATGGATCTGGGTGGTATCAGGATCTTCCTGTATAATCAGCGGAAATTGTTCCCCGGCCTGAAGCCGTACCGGATGGATGCGTCTGCATATGAAACGGCCATAGCGCAAGGGGCGGGAATTCCTATGAAAAAGGAAAAGAAAGAAAAGCTTCAAAGGCTGGATGCGGGCGATCTGGACGGATTGAAGGAGTGTATTCTGGAAACAGGCATGGAAATCGAGCAGGAAGCTTTGCTGCTGGTCGATTGAAAAAGTAAATTCCACTGCTAAGAGAAAAATAGTAAAAAGTACTTGACAAAAAACAATCCGGGTGATATGGTAATACAGCAACTGCCGAAGACAGTAGGTGCTGTAAAGCGTAAGGATCAAAACGCCTACCGAGGAGAGTCAGATTTATTACGAAAGTATGAATTTACAAACCTCTGTGTCTTTGCGGCACAGAGGTTTTTTACTTTGGCAGTACACGCAAAATGAATAAGGAGGTGTACCAGAAGTGGCAAAAGTTGAATTAAAACAGCCGATCGTAGAGGCAATCGCAGAAGAGATCAAAGATGCCCAGTCAGTTGTGCTTGTTGATTACCGCGGACTTACAGTCGCTCAGGATACAGAGCTTCGTAAACAGCTCAGAGAAGCGGGTGTAGTATACAAGGTATACAAGAACACGATGATGAAGAGAGCTTTTGAAGGAACTGAGTTTGAAGGCCTTGAGAGCTGTCTGGAAGGACCGAGCGCTATCGCGGTATCCAAGGATGATGCGACAGCACCGGCAAGAATCCTGTGCAATTTTGCAAAGGACGCTCCGGCACTCGAGCTTAAAGGCGGTGTTGTAGAAGGAAGTGTCTACGATGTTGCAGGACTGACAGAACTGTCCAAGATCCCGTCAAGAGAAGTTCTTCTCTCCAGACTGCTTGGAAGCATGCAGTCACCGATCGCAAACTTTGCTCGTGTTATTAAGCAGATCGCTGAGAAAGACGGCGAGGCGGCACCGGCAGAGGAGGCAGCAGCTGATACAGCTGAAGCACCGGCAGCCGAAGCAGAGGCTCCGGCAGCAGAGTAAGCGCAAAAGCGCGTACGGGTGTGCACGGAAACCGTGCATGGCATGAATAACAGCAGGCAGAAGACCTGCAAAACGAAATGATATAAAAAAGAAAGAAAAATGGAGGATATCAAAAATGGCTAAATTGACAACAGCTGAAATGATCGAAGCGAT
>DWWO01000007.1 GCA_019119675.1 Candidatus Mediterraneibacter faecipullorum
GTTACTTTGTCTTATGACCTGTAACCGGAGCCGGAAGCATTAC
The DNA here is from genome assembly GCA_019119675.1 of Candidatus Mediterraneibacter faecipullorum. Classification (GTDB taxonomy): domain Bacteria; phylum Bacillota; class Clostridia; order Lachnospirales; family Lachnospiraceae; genus Mediterraneibacter; species Mediterraneibacter faecipullorum. Next base: position 44 of record DWWO01000007.1, read on the forward strand.
GATCCCGACTGATCCGAATACGTGAGTCACTCCACTGTATCCAAGTGATTTTCGGACGTTTTACCAAGAGAATACCTCTCCGACAAACACGAATATAAGCTCTCCTTATAAATAAATCTTAAAATAAATCAACTTTAAATTCCGGCAGGCCCATCGGAAAATGGTTGACATCTTTCGTGAATTTCGTTAGTATATCAGTTAAATATTTACAATTATTAATATATATGGATTCATAAGAAAGAGAGGTCAGCAAAATATGGGAAAGATTATTGGCGAAGGAATTACATTTGATGACGTTCTGCTTGTGCCGTCGTATTCAGAAGTGATTCCGAATGAGGTAGACCTGTCAACATATCTGACAAAGAAGATTAAATTAAACATTCCGATGATGAGTGCGGGAATGGATACGGTTACAGAACACCGCATGGCAATAGCAATGGCGCGTCAGGGTGGTATTGGTATCATCCATAAAAATATGTCTATCGAGGCGCAGGCTGAAGAGGTGGACAAGGTAAAGAGATCCGAGAACGGAGTTATAACAGATCCGTTTTTCCTTTCACCGGAAAATACACTGGAGGATGCCAATAATCTGATGGCAAAATTCCGCATTTCAGGTGTTCCGATCACGGAGGGACGCAAACTGGTCGGAATCATTACGAACCGTGACCTGAAGTTTGAAGAAGACTTCTCTAAGAAGATAAAAGAATCCATGACTTCTGAGGGACTGATCACGGCGAAAGAGGGGATTACTCTGGAAGAGGCGAAAAAGATCCTCGCAAAAGCCAGAAAAGAGAAACTTCCGATCGTAGATGATGAAGGGAACCTGAAAGGGCTCATTACGATCAAGGATATAGAGAAACAGATCAAGTATCCGCTGTCTGCGAAAGACTCCCAGGGACGACTGCTCTGCGGCGCAGCAATCGGTATCACTGCAAATTGTCTGGATCGTGTGGAAGAGCTCGTGAAGGCAAAAGTAGATGTTGTTGTGATGGATTCCGCACACGGACATTCTGCAAACGTGCTGCGTACGGTCAGAATGGTAAAGGAGAAATATCCGGAACTCCAGGTTATTGCCGGAAATGTGGCAACAGGTGAGGGAACAAAAGCATTGATCGAGGCCGGGGTGGACGCTGTGAAGGTTGGTATCGGACCGGGATCTATCTGTACGACCCGTGTTGTTGCAGGTATCGGTGTTCCTCAGATCACAGCAGTCATGGACTGTTATGAAGCAGCGAAAGAATACGGCATCCCGATCATCGCTGACGGTGGTATCAAGTATTCCGGAGATATGACAAAAGCGATCGCAGCCGGTGCAAATGTATGTATGATGGGAAGCATTTTTGCCGGATGCGATGAAAGCCCGGGAACATTTGAACTTTACCAGGGAAGAAAATACAAGGTATACCGCGGTATGGGTTCTATCTCCGCTATGGAAAATGGAAGTAAAGACCGCTATTTCCAGGAAAATGCGAAGAAGCTTGTTCCGGAAGGTGTTGAGGGACGTGTGGCTTATAAGGGAACTGTAGAAGATACAGTGTTCCAGCTTATGGGAGGTCTGCGTTCCGGTATGGGATACTGTGGTACCCATACAGTAGAAGAGCTGAAAGCAAACGGAAGATTTATCAAGATTTCTGCCGCTTCCCTGAGAGAGAGCCATCCGCATGACATCCATATTACGAAAGAGGCTCCGAACTACAGTGTAGATGAATAATATCAGCCTATAATAAGCAGCAGCCGCTGGCATATCGGTATTAAGCCCGGTTTACCGGGGATAGTATCGATATGCCGGCGATTTTTATATTTGTGATTGTTACGGATCATAGTATTTTATAATTTCATAAGATTTTGTTCATGATAGTTACAGAAATGTGTGGTAACATCATAGTTTGAAGGGTGGAACTAAGGATGAACACATACAAAGGACACAGGAACGGAAAGAGAAGAGCAAGCGGCAGGAGTACGGCGGCCGGGAGAGGAAAAGGAAAAAGCAGAAGAAAAGCAGCTGTATTTGTGGAGAATACATACATAAAGTGGGGAATCCTGATACTGGCTGTCCTGACGCTGGCGCTGGCGGTGCGGGGATTTCTGTCTCATGGCGGCACATATGTAAATGTAGATGCCTCAGAACCGGATATCGATGTACAGCTTCTCGACGTCAATCCTTATTCCCGTCCTGGGATTGAGAGCAATGGAATTACAGGAATCGTGATACACTATACAGCAAATCCGGGAAGTACAGCGCAGGAGAACAGAGACTATTTCAATGGTCTGCAGTATTCACAGGGGACTTCGGCCAGCAGTAATTTTGTTGTGGGACTTGACGGTGAGATCGTCCAGTGTGTTCCTACATGGGAAGTAGCTTATGCATCGAATGACAGGAATTATGATACTGTATCTATCGAAGTATGTCATCCGGATGAAAGCGGAAAGTTTACAGATGAGACATATCGTTCTCTTGTGCAGCTTACAGCATGGCTTTGTGTGAAATTTGACCTTACGGCGGATGACGTGATCCGCCACTATGACGTGACGGGGAAGAATTGTCCGAAATATTTTGTGGAACATGAAGATGCATGGGAGACTTTTAAGGAAAATGTGAGTCTTGCTATCACATCTGAAAGTTGATATAATATGATGGTTGTATATATGCTGACATTTACAGATGTGGAGGAAGAACATGAATGATTTGGAAATGTATCGGGAGCAGCTTGCGCTCTGCGACGATAAGATCATAGATGCTCTTGTAGAGCGTAACAGTATTATCGAAAAGATAATGGCTTATAAAGAAACATACGGGATGCCGATCCTGCAGCCTGCGCAGGAGGCAAAACAGAAGAAACAGCTCGATGAAAAACTGAAAGACAACAAATATCAGGAAGAAATCCAGGATGTATTTCGAAGGATCCTGCGGAACAGCAAGAGGATCCAGGCGAGAAAACTGTTTTCCTACAATATTGTCCTGATTGGTTTTATGGGGGCGGGGAAAACGACAATATCAGACTATATGAGTACAATGTTTGATATGAGGCTGGTTGAGATGGATCAGGAAATCTCGGAACGGCAGGAAATGAGTATACCGGATATCTTTGCTACATACGGGGAAGAATATTTCCGAAACCTGGAGACGGAACTTCTGAAAGAACTCCAGACTGGAAAAAACTGTATCATATCCTGCGGCGGCGGCGTGGCTCTGCGAGAGGAAAATGTTGTGGAGATGAAAAAGAACGGCAGAGTGGTCCTCCTCACCGCGAGTCCTGAGACAATCTATGAGCGTGTCAAAGACAGTAATGACAGGCCGCTGCTCAAAGGAAACAACAACGTTGAGTTCATTGCGGATCTCATGGAAAAGCGCAGAGAAAAATACGAAGCTGCGGCAGATGTTGTGATACAGACAGACAATAAGACAATCCTCCAGATCTGTGAGGAATTGATCGTCAAGCTTACGGAGTTAGATGAAAAATAATGTTTGAGAAATTTTTTCCGGATAAATATGTGGATTCCACATATGAAATCCCGTTTGAAAAGCTGTATGAGCAAGGTTTTAGAGGGGTGATCTTTGACATCGACAATACACTGGTGCCCCATGGCGCACCGGCAGATGAGCGTGCCAGAGAGTTGTTTCAGAGACTTGAGGATATCGGATTTCGTTCCTGTCTGATCTCCAATAATCAGGAACCAAGGGTAAAGATGTTCAATCAGGATATCGGAACGGAATATATCTATAATGCACATAAGCCCTCGACTAAAAATTATATTAAGGCAATGGAGATCATGGGAACTGACCGCACAAACACGGTTTTTGTCGGGGATCAGCTTTTTACGGATGTATGGGGGGCTAAAAGAGCCGGAATCCGTAATATTCTTGTGAAGCCGATCCATCCGAAAGAGGAGATCCAGATCGTGCTCAAGAGATATCTTGAGAAGATCGTTCTTCATTTCTATAAAAAAGCATTGAAAAAAAAGGAAAATTAGTATAGAATTAATTAATGGAGTGCCGGTATGGCGCGCAAATCGAAGGAGGAAGATAAATGGTCGCAGCAGGAGATTTTAAGAATGGCATTACCGTTGAGATTGACGGAAATATTTATCAGATTTTGGAATTTCAGCACGTAAAACCGGGAAAGGGAGCAGCGTTCGTAAGAACAAAGCTGAAAAATATCATCAGCGGTGGTGTGGTTGAGAAGACATTCCGCCCGACTGAGAAGTTTGAGAATGCTCACATTGACAGAAAGGATATGCAGTATCTGTACAAAGACGGTGATCTGTATAATTTCATGGATGTGGAGACATACGACCAGATCGCACTGGATTCTGAAGTGGTAGGCGATGCCCTGAAATTTGTCAAAGAGAATGAGACAGTTAAGATCTGCTCTCATAAGGGAAATGTATTTTCTGTAGAGCCGCCGCTTTTTGTAGAGCTGGCTATCACAGAGACAGAACCTGGATTTAAAGGTGATACAGCACAGGGCGCTACAAAGCCGGCTACTGTTGAGACAGGCGCGGTTGTCAATGTGCCGCTGTTCTGCGAGACGGGCGATGTGCTTAAGATCGATACACGTACAGGAGAGTATCTGTCAAGAGTGTAATCTGCAATAATTGCATAGTTGGTAATGTGAAAGCGGGATGTACTTTTTCGGAAGTGCATCCTTTTTCTTTGAAGACTCCTTTGTGAAATAGGGAGAAATTTCCACAGTCTTTTTGTGAAATATGTCCCATTGATTTTGAATGGAGACTCGTCTATAATCAAGATCACATAATATTGTTCACATATTTTTTCATCGAATTCATGGGGCAGATGCCTTCATGAGGTACATTTCGTACCGGATTTCTCATTTTAATTTACAATGCACCGCGTTACAGGAAGGAGAAAAATGGATTACAGGACATTTACGTGCGCGGTAGAGAAGCAGATGAACCAACAGATGAGAGGAGGTGTTAAGGCAGGACTTTATACAACGATCAAGAACAATGGAAAAGAGCGTACAGGAATACTGATCGAGACGCCGGGAATCAATATTTCACCGACAATCTATCTGGAAGAGTATTATCAGAGTTACAGGCAGGGAGTTGCGCTTGAGAAGATCGTGGATGAGATTCTGAGATTTTACGAGGAGATCAAGCAGGAAAAATCCTGGGATTACGAAAAAATCCTGGACTATGAAGGGGTGAAGGACAGGATTGTTTTCAAACTGGTCAATACCGTGAAAAACAGGCAGTTCCTGAGTACGGTTCCGCATGTTCCGTTCTTGGATCTGTCTGCAGTATTTTATGTACTGATCGAAGCAACGTCAGAAGGTACGGCGGCAATGACAGTGAACAAAACCCACATGAAACAGTGGGGGATAGAGCAGGACACTCTGTGGAAAGATGCTGCGAGAAACTGCAGACGGATCCTCCCGGCAGAATTTTTTACCATGAATTATGCCTTAAAAGAAATGCTGCAAAAAAATACAGGATGCAGCAAAGAAAATACCGGGGAAAATCTGTTTGCCAAAGATACATGTTCGAGAGACGGGATGTATGTATTGTCAAATAAGCTCAGAAGCTACGGGGCTGCCTGCATGGCTTATCCACATGTGCTTGAAATGATCGGAGGAATTCTGCAGTCTGATTATTATGTACTTCCAAGCAGTGTCCATGAAGTTGTGATCGTGCCATACTGCGACAATATTACTGCTGCAGAGCTGGACGAGATGGTGAGGGATATTAATCTTACACAGGTGTCGGAAGAGGAAGTGCTGAGCGATCATGCATATCTGTATGACGTAAAAGCCGGTTACCTGAAACGAGGGACAGAGTTTATGACAGGAGGGGTGACCGGATGAGACGATGGAACAGGCAGAGTAGCGGACGGCGCATGAGACGATGGATCAGGAAAGCGGCGGCTCTTATAGGTGTGTCCGCATTACTCGCAGGGATGTGTATGACCGATGCTGCTGCAGCAGAAAGAAACGATTTTTATCATGTGACATTCAGAATCCATGGAGAAGGAACGGTGACGCTTGAGAATGCTGTACAGGGAGAATGTGTTCTGGAAGAGGGCGAAAAGACTCTGGCTCTGGCTCCGGGTACTTTTGTAAAATTAACGGCACAGGCAAACACAAAAGAGAACGGGCAGAATGGAAAAACGGAAGATAATTCCATGATTTCTATCACGGTGTCAACTACTGACGGTATTGAGCTGGAGCCGGAGGCTTTGGAGAATACAGGTACCTTTACCAGGGAAATCACAGTGACTGAGATTGATAAGATAGTGGATATTACATTTGGCAGTAGTCTGACGCGTGCGGCAAAGAGTGCCAGGCGCTCAACAGGATCTAATGAGGCGTTCCCCGAAACTGGAGACAGATTTACCGGTACCTGCACAGTGAAATCAGTAATCGGAGGCAACGGGCATACAGTTCACGGTGTAACTCTTACGGATTTTACCGGAATCCTGTCAGGGGAAGGAGACGCGGAAACAGACTGCGCACAGCATTCGGCAGCGGCTCCTGTGGCCGGAATGAAATATGACTATACATTTACGGTTACATCGGTGGATAAATCATCCGGAAAAGTGACGGGCAGCCTGTATGTGGTCTCTCAGACTCAGCCGGCAACGGGGGCTGTTGACAGTGAAGGATATCTCATCGGCTATCAGGCACTTGCCGGAATTTTTTCAATCCAGCGTGAATACAGTGGGAAGCTTCAGCTAAAGAAAGTGTCCGCTGATACATCAGTGACAAAAGATAACGGATGTTATAGCCTGACAGATGCGAAATACGGAGTTTATTCTGATACAGGGTGTACGAAACAGGAAACGGTCCTGACGGTAAAAGAAGATGGCAGCACGGATGGTGTGGAACTCCCGGCCGGCAGGTACTATGTGAAGGAGCTGTCTGCGCCAAAGGGGTATGCCCTGAATGATAAGGTATATACTGTGGATGTAACGCCTGGAAATACAGCAGTTGTAAATGCGGAAGATTACCCGCAGAGTGATGCAGTGAGTTTGATGCTTGAAAAGACAGATGCAGAAACAGGTGGCAATACACCTCGGGGAAGTGCTTCGTTTGCGGGTGCAGAATTTACTGTGAAATACTATGGCGGATATTATAAAAAAGATCCTGCGGCGGATGGAGCTAAAGCTGTAAGAACCTGGGTGCTGCGGGCAAATGCGGAAGGGAAGATCGCATTGGAAGACGGTCAGAAAGTATCCGGCGATGCATTTTATAAGAATTCGAAGGGAGAAAATGTTCTCCCGCTCGGTACGGTAACGATACAGGAGACAAAGGCGCCGGAAGGATATCTCATCAACGAACAGATATTTATAAGGCAGATAACATCATCGGGAAAAGGCGAAGAGGTTAATACTTATAATGCTCCAAGAATACCGGAGAAAGTGATAAGAGGAGACCTGCAGCTTGTTAAGTTTTCACGTGGACCGGAGGAAGATAAGGACCACAAGACTCCGCTTGAAGGGATCTGTTTTGAAATAACTTCCAGAACAACAGGCCAGACAGTGGAAATTGTAACAGACGAAAACGGGTATGCATCTACAGAACAGCTGGGACATGCGCGCGGAGGACTTGTGTACGATACCTATGTCGTGCATGAAAAAAATACGCCTGACGGATTTGAGGCGGTAGATGATTTTGAGGTTACTATATCCGGGGAAGGAGAAACGTTATATTATATCCTTGAAGACAAGACGATAGTTTCACCCGTACGGCTTGTAAAGACTGACAGTACAACAGGTATGACAATCCCCGTATCGGGGGTTGAGTTTGAGCTGCTTGACGTAAACAAAGAAACAATCACTATGACGACATATTATCCGGAGAAAAAGGTCTATGAAACATTTGAGACGAACGAAAACGGAACATTTCTTTTGCCGGAGAAACTTCCGGCCGGCGAGTATTATTTTCGGGAGCTGCGTGCACCGGAGGGGTATCTTCTGCGCGGAGAAGAAATAAAATTTACCATAACGGAGAGTTATGACTGGGACGCACCACTTATCATCGAATTTCCGGATGCACCGGCTATGGGAAAAATCGAATTGACAAAGTCAGATGCTGATACGGAGGATATGCTTGAGGGGGCTGAATTTGCAATCACGGCGGCAGAGGATATCGTCACACCGGACGGGACAATCCGCTCCCGGAAAGGAGAACTGGTGGATACGATCGTCACAGGTGAAGATGGGAAAGCCTATTCAGGAGAACTTTTTCTCGGTAAATATACTATAAGAGAAATAAAGCAGCCTGAAGGCTATGTGCTTTCGGAAGAGGAGTGGAATGTGGAACTTAACTACAAAGACCAGAACACAGCCGTTGTTACAGACAGCGTCAACATTGAAAATACGCCGTCGAAGTTCGTTCTCATAAAGACGAAGGCGGGATCGGAAAAGCATTTGCCGGGAGTGAAGTTTTTATTCTGGGAAAAAGCAGCACCATTGCCCGAAGACGAATCAGAACCATTGGCAGACGAAGCGCTGACAGAGAAAATGCAGACGGGAACATTGCCGACAGAGGGAGCGCAGGAAGAAGAACCGGAGAAAGAAATATTGACTACCGGAGAGGATGGTACATTGACAGTGGAAAAACTTGTACCGGGTACTTATTGCATCCAGGAGGCAGAGACGGTTCCGGGATATCTGATGGATGAAACGGTGTATGAATTCACGGTGTCTGAAGACGGACGGATCAATGGAGAAGAAATCGGTTTTTTGACAGTAGAAAATGCCGCCACAGAAATCGTCCGGACAAAAGCAGTCAATGCGGATACCGGAGAACAGGAACTGCTGCTGCAGAAATGCAGGGTGATCGATACGGTAAGTATGGAGAACCTGCAGATTGGAACGGAATATATGCTCCGTGGCGTGCTGATGGATCAGCAGACCGGACAACCTTTGCGGGAAAATGATTCTGCTGACGGCGCTATTCTGACAGTGGAGAAAAAGTTTAAGGCAGAAGATGTGCAGATGGATGTTGAAATGGAGTTTGTTTTTGATGCGGCGGCATTTGCGGGCCGGACTATTGTTGTATTTGAATATTTGTATCAGGAGGATGTAGAGATCAGCCGGCATGCAGATCTGGATGATCTGATGCAGCAGCTCTATGTAAAGGGAATCGAACAGCAGTCCGGGGAAAAGAAAGGCGATGATACAGTGACTGACGTACCGAAGACCGGAGATACAGTAGACCCGTTTCCGATAGCTGCCGCTGCTGCAGGAGCCGGCGGGGCCATAGTGATTCTGACCGTATGTATACGAAGAAAACATAAGAATGGTGATGGACACCGGATAAAAAAGTGGTAGAGTAGAGGCACGAAACAGACTGGAAGCTGCGGAAAGGGCGGATGAAAATGACGTCCTGCCCCGCCTGTAGAATATCGAGAGCTGCTACACGGATACTTATAGCCGTTACAGAAAATATGGAGATAAGATGGATGCGGTATTCGCAGATGTCGAACTGCTGCGACAGCTTTGACAGGTAAAAATAATTCGCACTAAATCTATTGAA
>DWWO01000047.1 GCA_019119675.1 Candidatus Mediterraneibacter faecipullorum
GGAATACAACAGGGAATACAACAGGGTGAACACGTTGCTCTTAAACACGTTATAGAAAATATGATAAAGAAAGGCAAGTCAAGGGAAGAAATCGCAGAATTGCTTGATCTGGACTTAAACGAAATAGCTGCTTTAGCTGAGGAATAGATAAATAAAGTGTCTGACTGCCAGAATGCAGGCGCTGTTCTACGTGAGCAGCGCCTGTCTGATTTCATTTTCGATTTTGATAAGTTCCTGCTCAGCTGCCATGCGTTTGTCATGGCCTTCTTTTTGGATACGGACCGCTTCATTCATAGTTGAGATCAGGTTCTCGTTCGCTTTTTTGAGTGTTTCGATATCCACGATACCGCGTTCGGATTCTTTCGCCACATCGAGAGTGTTCTGTTTGAGGATTTCGGAATTTTTCAGCAGCAGTGCATTGGTCGTATCTGTGACGTCACGCTGCAATTTCAGCGCCTCCTGCTGCCTGTAGAGTCCGAGAGCCATTACCATCTGACTCTTCCACAGGGGAATGGTCTCCTGAACAGCAGTCTGGATCTTATCGGCGAGCAGTTTGTCGTTGTTCTGGATGAGCCTGATCTGGGGAGCTGTCTGAATGGCGATTGTCTTGCTCGTCTTCAGGTCGTGTACCTTTTTCTCAAACTGGGTTACAGTATCTTCGAAATCCCGGACGAGCTGGGCATGCATGGGATCCCCGCTTTTCTCTGCTTCGGCGCGCAGAGACGGGATCGTCTGTTCCCGGAGTTCTTTTATCTTTTCATCCCCTGCCGTGATGTAGATCTGGAGCTGTTTGAAATAGTCAAGATTCTTTTGGTAGAGCGAATCGAACATACCGATGTCCTTGAGCATTTCCATACGTGCTTCTTCCAGTTTCCCTTCGATACGGTCCACCTGTACTTCAAGCTTTTCATACTGAGAGAGGAATTTCTTTACTTTTGCTTCTGCTTTCCGGAAGATGCCGAGGATGCCGGAGTCTTTTTCGAGGGAATCAAAATTGAGATCCTGCACATTCGTGACAAGGTCTGTCATCAGTTCCCCGATATATCCGGTGTCTTTGGCACGGATATTGTTCAATATATTTCCGGAGAATTCAGCGATGTTCTGTCTGGCCCCGGAGCCGTACTGCATGAGCATCTGGGAATCGCGTATGTCAATCTGTTCTTTGAGTTCATCTGCCTGTCTGCGCTCTTCGGGAGTCAGAATGTCAAGCTGTTCATTTAGTTCCTCAGCAGCAGCCGACGGGACTTCGGGTGCAGGTTGAACAGAACTGGATTTTACAAGGTCTGCAAGTGTGATCTCAGGCATAAAAGAGCCTCCTTTTCTGTTTCCGTTAAGTATATTTTATAGTGTAATTTTATTGCAGCTGTTCAATGATCACTTTCATAACATCATAGGACGGGACCTGTGTTACCTGGGTGATCGTATCTGCCACGCCCTGGGCGGTCAGGCTGCTGCTTTCAGATACAGTTGCATAATTGCCTGTGCGGAATCCGTGCTTCTCCCATGCAAGCCGCTGGATATCTTCATCCAGAAGTCCGTTCAGGAGCACCTGTCCGTTTGCATCCAGAGCGATAAACACGTGAGTGGACCAGACAGTCGGCGTGGGATAGAGCATGACGATATCGTCCTTCATAGTTTCGTACTGATCCGGGTAGAGGGCTGCATATTCGATAAGCTGGCTCTCATATCCGGCAATGACAGGTTTCGCCCCGATGCCCATTCTGAGAAACTGGCTGAACAGATCTGAGGATGATGTTTCCATATACCCCAGCTTTCCGAAAATGTCCTGAAGCTGCGGCAGGATTGTCTGGAGATTTTCCTGCGTCAGTGTCTGTCCCCCGTTCAATACATTTGCAAGAAGGGCGGCAAACATATTTCCGGAATTGGATCTGGCAGGGTCTGTGGTGTCTACGGAAATATTTCCATACAGCTCGGGAAGACCGATATCAGCCCATGATGTGTCGTTCTGGATCAGCTCTACCAGTTTTGTCATATCGATATAATAGGAGCTGCCGGATGAGGAGATCAGTCCCTGACTGTCAAACGCATCCAGCACGGCCCGGTGTGTGTAGAGAACGATGGGAGTGTTGAGGACGATCTCGCTCTGTTCCGGCGAACCGTGGAGATCTTCGTAATATTCCCCTGCAATACTGCTTGACGGGAAGAGGTAGTCCATCCCGTCCATATCTGCCGTCATCATGTCAAGGGAGCCGGCGCGGGAATAGTCGGCCTTTACCCCGTAATCTTCTTCCAGAATTGACTGTACTTCTTCGTCTTCCAGCAGTTCGATCTTTTCTCCGCCTACATATCCGTCTACGGTGATGATCTGCGGAGTACGGCCGGCCGCCATATAAATACCGCCGGTCACGAGCATGATCACGACAAGAAGTGCGAGCCCGATCATTCTTTTCTTCATTTGGAAATCTCCTGTCCTTTCTTTTCCGGTTCTTTATAGCCTTCTGATCTGAGTGTCTGTCTCAGGAGGTTAAGATCGGCCTCCATATCCATCAGTTCATTCTGCATCAGTTTTTCAAACTGGAGGTCAAATGCAGCCTTGAGAGTGGAAATACTTTCGCGGGTGCTCTTTAATACCTTTTCTGTTTCAACTGTGGACAAACCTGTACTTTTTAGTTCTGCATAATGTTCCAGTACGTTTGCAGCCGTTTCCTGATAATAGTCGATGTAGCGCCGGGCAGCGGGAATTTTCTCCGGGTTGTCGGTGAGATATTTTAAGATGCTGCCTGCGCGGCTGATGAGATCCTGACATTCCCGGAGAAGAGGCTGTTCCTGAATCTGACGGACCGCCCTTTGCATCCGGTTATAATCAGATCCTGCCTCAGTCAGCCGATCGTTCAGAAATTCACCGTTGCTTAAGGCGTCTACCTCGATCCTGCCGATACGTTTTACAGGTTTAAAGATAAGGCTCAGCGCGATATATACTGCGGCCGCAAGTACCATGCACAGGATCAGGTTCCACTTAAGTATCAGCAGAAGAATGAGAAACAGTGCCAGTGCCAGTACTGCAGATAAGATGATGCTTAATGTGTCTTTCCATTTATCCGGTTTCATTCACCATAAGATCCTTTCTTTAAATACATCTGTTCCCGGTCCGGTTTCTAGTTATATCCCTTTACGCTGCGGAATGCCTCTGTCAGATCTTTTGTGCCGTCAAAGACGCGGGCGTCCGTTATTGCTGCCAGATCTTCAAGCTGTGAAGGATCAGCATCCCCGAATGTAATGGAGAACACAGGTATGCTGCTGCCATATGCTTCGAGTGCGTCTTCAAATACGGATTCATTGTATACAGACTGCCCGTCAGTCATAAGGATGACGGCCGGAGTATACTGGCTTAAGTCATAGCCGGAAGCCAGGCTGTAGGCTTCTGCCGCGGCTTTATAAATATCCGTTCCGCCTCCGGGCTGCGCGGAAGCAATTTCATTGTAAAGTTCTTCCAGTGCAGCGTCGCTGTCATCCGATGCCTGAAGGATATCGACGATTTCATCATCGAAAAGCACGGCAATATTAACTTCACCGTCACTTGCCTGAAGCAGATTTTTCTCAGCGTTTTTCTGGATCAGGATCTGGGACATGGCTTCTTTGAGCTGTTCTTCGCCTTCTCCTGTCATACTGCCGGAAAAGTCCAGACAGTAGATGTTGAGTGACGGCTTTTTAAATTCTGTCTGATAAATGTTCAGTGCGTCCATGAGAACATCTGCTTCGGGCATCTGGATCGGGGAGAGTATCCGTTCTGTGTCAATTCCCCAGTCAGCGCTGAAGACATCTTTGTTTTCTTCTGAGACGCCGCTGGCAGTAATACGTCTTCCGGTCGCTTCGATGGCGGACTGGCTGTCCGCTGACATGATCTCCTCCTGAAAGGCAAGGAAAGCCTCTTCTTTCTGCCCGTCGTCATGGTCTACATATCCCAGAGGTGAATCGGCAATGGAAAGTCCGTCATAAGGATAAACAACGTATAGAGGTTCTTTTCCTTCTGCCGTAAGCTGTTCGTTTGCATCGATGACCAGACATTCATAGTTGACCATGGCGTCATAGTTTCCTTTCAGGAACATATCCTTCAGCCAGTCAGAGCTGCCGGAGCTTCTGTCTACCCCGCTTAACAGTTCACGGATCTGAGTCTTCAGTTCATCGCTCTGCAGATCTTCAGACGTAAGCCCCTCCTGCTTGTCAAGCAGAGCATAGAGGAAGCCAATATAAGCACTTGCACCGGAGTTGGACTGTGTGGCGCTTGTCATGCAGAACGTCATCTTGCCGTCGCTGATCGCGGTGAGGATATCCTTAACAGATACATCCCCGTCTGTAAATCCCAGCTCTTCAGCAAGACTCTGGCGTATGCCGAACACTACGGGAGTCAGAGAGACGGACTGGCTGTGTTTCACCAGATGCTGCGAGTCACCGAGAGACAGCCACATACTGCTGGCAGGCCATACTGCATCGTAGCCTGCGGCTCCGCTCTGCAGCTCGCGCATAATGTCGACAGAACCCTGATAATCCATTTCAATGCGCACTCCTGCCTTGTCTGCGCAGTCTGAGATAATGTCTTCCAGTTCCTGATTCTCGGATCCGGACAGGATACGGATTGTTGTATCACCACTGCCGGCGGTAAAGGCAGAATCGTTATTGCCCGTGGACTCTCCGCTGTTTCCGGTAAGAGCTGTCCCCGGCAGATGAGAGCAGCCGGCAGTAAGGAATACAGTACAGAGAGTCAGAAGCAGGGCAGAAAATCTTTTTTTCATAAACAGGATCTCCTTCTGTAAATATAGATACTATAAGTGCCATTTTACATTGACGCTGCTATCTTTTTATATTTTCTCTCAAAAATGTAAACGGTTCTATCCGGACAGTGTGAAATACGCGTAAAATCAATGTAAAAACAGGACAGAAATATTTTACATATGGAAAAATCAGGTGCTTTGAATTATAATGTGCATTGTATCCGTATTTTTTGCGGTGAAATTCATCTGAGAGGAGAGAAAATGTGGAGTTCTTTCAGAACGTGATACAGCTTTATATCGAGAGAAAAGACTGGTTTCTGGAGCTTACCGGCGCGCATATCACTCTTTCGCTGACTGCGGTCCTCTTAGCGGGAATCACAGGCCTCCTGCTGGGAATATGGATAGCCGAGTGTCCGAAAGCATCTGGTCCGGTACTTACCGTGGCGAACATCTGTTATACAATTCCGTCAATTTCTCTGCTGGGGATGCTCATTCCTCTGCTGGGAATCGGTAATCCGACAGCGGTCGTCGCGCTTACACTGTACGGGATCATGCCGATGGTGAGGAACACTTATGCCGGAATAACCGGAGTCAGCAGTGATATTGTCTCGGCCGCGGAGGCGATGGGAAGTACAAGGGCCCAGATCATGCTGAAGATCAAACTCCCTCTTGCAATGGGAGTTATCGTGGCGGGAGTCCGCAATATGGTGGTCATGACGATTTCGGTTGCGGCAATCGCATCGTTTATCGGAGCCGGCGGGCTTGGCGTCGCGATCTACAGAGGGATCACGATCTACGATACTGCAATGACATTTTCCGGAAGCTTTCTGATCGCGCTTATCGCGATCGTAAGTGACGGCCTGCTCGGGATTGTTGAAAAGAAGATAAAGAAAGGAATGCACTTGGTATG
Organism: Candidatus Mediterraneibacter faecipullorum; assembly: GCA_019119675.1. Lineage (GTDB taxonomy): Bacteria > Bacillota > Clostridia > Lachnospirales > Lachnospiraceae > Mediterraneibacter > Mediterraneibacter faecipullorum. Next base: position 5,641 of record DWWO01000047.1, read on the forward strand.
AAATTAAAACGCATAACGGCTGTGCTGATGTCGGCAGTGCTCATTACGGGGCTTGCAGGCTGTGCGGGGAACAGCGGTTCGGGAAAATCAGAAAACGGTGAGAGTGTGCCGGACGAGCCGGTAAAGATCGCCACAAAACCTATGACGGAGCAGTTTATACTCGGAGAAATGCTGAAGCTCCTCATTGAGGAGAAAGCAGGCTATGAAGTGGAACTGACCAAGGGGATCGGCGGTGGAACAAGCAATATCCAGCCGGCCATGGAAAAAGGTGAGTTCGATCTTTATCCGGAATACACATCAAGCGGATGGATCCTTGTCCTGGGGCACGAGGCCGGAGAAGTATCCGATGACGAAATGTTTGAGAAGCTGAAAGAGGAATACGAAGAAAACTATGACATGACCTGGGTGGGGCTGTACGGGCAGAACAATACCTATGCTGTTGTAGTCCGTTCCGATACAGCGGAGAAGTACGGACTGGAAACATGCTCAGATCTGGCGGAGGTATCCGGCCAGCTTGTGTTCGGCGGTAATCCGGACTACATTGAGCGTGCGGACGGGCTTCCGGGCGTATCTGAGATGTACGGATTCGAGTTCAAAGATATCATGGATATTGATATCGGACTGAAATACGAGGCGCTCAGGAACGGAGATATTGATGTGACCAATGGTTACACAACGGACGCACAGATCAGTCAGGATGATGTGGTGGCACTGGCTGACGATAAAAATTATCAGGTTAATTATTTCTGTTCGACCGTAGTGCGCGAGGACGCTCTGGAGAAATTCCCCAAACTCGAAGAGACGCTGGAGCTTATGGATGGTATCCTGACCGATCAGAAGATGGCAGAGTTGAATTATCAGGTAGAAGAGGAAGGCAGGGACGAGGCTGACGTTGCAAGGGACTACCTTGTCGCAGAGGGGATTCTTGAAGAGTGAAAATAAAAATATAAACAGCGGCAGGCTGACAGGACTTACGGAAGACAAGAGGGTGTAAACTATGGAAATCATTCGTCTGGAGCATGTGACAAAAAGTTTTGACGGTCAGAAAGTGCTTGACGATCTGAGCCTATCCGTAAACGAGGGAGAATTTCTTACGGTGATTGGAAGATCCGGATGCGGCAAGACAACCATGCTGCGTCTGATCAACGGACTTCAGAAGCCGGACAGCGGAAAGGTGTATGTGGAAGGTGAAGACGTTGACAATACGGATCTGATCGCTCTTCGGCGGAGGATCGGATATGTGATCCAGAATAAGGGACTGTTTCCGCATATGACAGTAGAGAAAAATATTTCTTATGTGCCGGTCATCAGCGGTAAGAAGAATAAGGAAGAGAATCACAGGCAGGCTCTCCGTCTGCTGAAGCTGGCAGGGCTGGAAGAGTCGATGGCAGGGCGTTATCCGTCCGAACTCTCCGGAGGACAGCAGCAGAGAGTGGGCATCGCCCGTGCCCTTGCTTCTGATGCGAAGATCCTTCTCATGGACGAGCCGTTCGGAGCTCTGGATGAAATCACAAAAAGAGCTATGCAGGATGAGGTGCTGTCACTGCAGGCGCAGCTTCATATGACGATCGTGTTTATCACTCATGATATCCGCGAGGCTATGAAACTGGGGGACCGGGTGCTTGTTATGGAGCAGGGAAGGATCGTCCAGCTTGATACGCCGGAGATGATACTCAGACGTCCTGCAGACGACTTTGTACGTGATCTGACATCGGGGGACCGGGCAGACAGAAAGACCGGGAAAAGAGAAGAGTAAGAAAAAGAAGAAGGCAGTTGATCTCAACCTGCCTTCTTTTCTTTCATACGTTTGATAACTTTCAGCCTTGTAAATTCCTCGCGTTCCTTTTCTTCCAGTGCATTGGTGATCGTATACACGAGCGAAGAGTACATCGGAATCGTGATATTCTGGAGTGCATTGGCACGCTTCTGGGTCTTCTTAATGTTGCCCGCCAGTCTGTAAGCGGCGTTCTCCACCATGGAGAGCTTGATGGTCAGGTCTTTCACTTTGCGGAACGCTTCCCTCGCCTTGTCGATGGATTCATGTGTCGTGCTGAATGCATAAGTCGGTTTTCCGGCGTCCGGTACATATTTGACATGGGGGATTTCCGTGCCCATGATGCTCCGTGTCTGAATAGTGATAGAATTCTCGATCGGCACAGTGTATGCAAGCAGTTCAACGTTGCTGATACCGTTTTCGATATTGGCCCGCTGAAGGCATTGATACGCATAGGTGAACGTTGTGTCGATTTCCTCCTGGATCGTGCGCGCCTCATCGATCAGATCCATCAGTTCACGGATCAGAATATTTCTTTTTTTGTCCATCAGGTCATAGCCCTGTTTTGCAAGTGCCAGCGAATTCTTCGCCAGCATTAAATTTCCCTTTGTCGGAAATGTACGTGGATCCATGAAATCCCTCCTATTATCAATGTTTCAATTATTTTCTGTCGGAAAAAAGTGCAGCTTCCTTTATTCATCTCATGAGCTCATCATCCTGTTATGACACCGCGATACTTAAAATAAAAGCGGCAAGCCCGAGGATACATGCGACGGCAAAAATCGCCAGCAGTATGATTACAGTGAGTGTGAGTTTCCGCCAGCGTTTCTCCTTTAAGGTCAGTACCATGACGGAGATAACGTCTGCAACAAAGAAAAACTGCAGGATACACGCCGTGATGGTCAGGACTTTCCCGTGTATGCCGTCCTTGTGGGCACGGATGGCATATGCGATCGGGAAAACAGCGCTTCCGGCCACAATGCACCATCCGATGAAGCTGAACGTGACCGCTGCGAGAGGCCCCATGAAGATCATAAAGGGAACAGGTATAAATGAAAATGCAAGGCAGAAGAACACCAAAGCGCCGCCAATAAGGAAGAGCGGGATCAGGCTGTACTTGATGAGGATCACGCAGTTGAGCAGCCGGTTCCTGTCCAGACTCTTCCAGAATACTGCGATCAGGATAAGGCTGATGATACCGTAAATCAACGGCAGAAAAAATATGCATAGATCCAGTATCGTGTTAAGCCACGGCAAATTCTTGATAATATCAAAATTAGAAGGATATGGCATAAACAGATGACCGTAAGAAATTACGACATATCCGGCCGCCAGAACATAAATCCAGTGTACTTTTTCACGCTTGCTTATATTTTCCATAAATCCCCCTCTTGTAACTTCTGTGTATGGTGCTGCATTGTCCGGCAGAATTTTTATTCCTCTTCCATCGGTTTATAGTATTTATCCAGTATCTTCGTATCCACCCTGTCGAGTTCTTCTCTCGGCAGTCTTCCGAGCAGTTTCCAGCCCAGATCAAGTGTTTCTTCCATACTGCGGTTTTCATCCACGCCCTGTCCGATATATTTCTCCTCGAACTCTTTTCCGAATTCCAGATATTTCTTGTCGATCGGGGAGAGCTCGTCTTCGCCGATGACGGATGAGAGGTTTCTCGCATCGCCTACCTTAGCGTAAGCGGAGAAGAGCTGATTCGCCAGATCCTGATGATCTTCCCTTGTGTATCCCTCACCGATTCCGTCTTTCATCAGACGGGAGAGCGACGGCAGGATGTTGATCGGCGGATAGATGGACTGCCCGTTCAGCGGGCGGTCCAGTACGATCTGCCCCTCTGTGATATATCCGGTCAGGTCGGGGATAGGATGGGTGATATCATCGTTCGGCATGGTGAGGATCGGGAGCTGTGTCACCGAACCGTTCACGCCCTGTACGATGCCCGCGCGCTCATAGAGAGTTGCGAGTTCACTGTACAGATATCCCGGATATCCTTTACGGCTTGGAATTTCACCTTTGGAGGAAGATACCTCACGCATCGCCTCGGCAAAGGATGTCATGTCCGTCAGGATGACAAGGATATGCATGTTCTGCTCAAATGCGAGATACTCAGCCACTGTGAGCGCTACTTTCGGTGTGATCAGACGCTCCACGACAGGATCATTCGCAAGGTTCAGGAACATGGCAACGTGGTCCGCAACACCGCTCTCCTCGAAAGTATTTCGGAAGAAGTCTGCCACGTCATGTTTGACGCCCATTGCGGCAAATACGATAGCGAACTGTTCGTTGGAATTTTCACCGAGCGATGCCTGCTTTACGATCTGTGCGGCGAGCTGGTCGTGGGGAAGTCCGTTCCCAGAGAAGATCGGGAGCTTCTGTCCGCGGATCAGCGTGGTAAGGCCGTCGATCGCCGAGATTCCGGTGTGGATGTAGTTTCGCGGATATTCTCTGCGCACCGGATTGAGCGGAAGTCCGTTCACATCCCGTTTCAGGGTGGAGGCAATCGGTCCCAGATCGTCGATCGGCTGTCCGATTCCGTTGAACGTACGGCCAAGCATATCCGGGGAGAGTGCGATCTCCATGGGATGTCCGGTGAGTTTTGTATGAGTATTTTTAAGAGACATATTTTCAGAGCCTTCAAATACCTGAATGACGGCTTTGTCCTCATATATCTCTACGATACGTCCGATTTTGTGCTCCGTGCCGTCCACGACGAATTCCACGATCTCATCGTAAAATGCATCCTGCACGCCTTCCAGAGCGATCAGAGGTCCGTTGATGCTGCTTAAGCCCAAATATTCTATTGACATGATATTCGGTCCTCCTTATGCGTTTTTCTCCAGTACCTTCTGATAGAATTCGTCGATATCTCGGTGGTACTGGGCGAACATTTCCAGACGGTCATTGGGCACATCATATTTGATGGAGATGACGCGGTCGAAAATGTTCTCGGATTTCAATACGGACATCGGATGTCCCATTGTGACAAGCGTGCGCGCCTGCTTGTAGAGATACAGGATGGTGTCCATCATGAGGAACTGCTTCTCCATCGATACGCAGGTGTCGTCCTTGTGAAATGCATTCTGCTGCAGAAAACCGAGGCGGATGACGCGCGCGATCTCCAGGACCAGTTTCTGGTCGTCCGGGAGCACGTCGCTTCCGATCAGTTTTACGATCTCAAGCAGGCTGCTCTCCTGGTTCAGAAGCGCCATGAGCCGGTTGCGGTAGTCGACAAACTGCGGCGATACGTTGTCCTGATACCAGTGGCTTAAGTCGGTCAGGTACTCACTGTAACTGGTGAGCCAGTGGATCGCCGGGAAATGTCTGGAATATGCAAGGCTCTTGTCCAGTCCCCAGAAACAGCGGAC
>DWWO01000008.1 GCA_019119675.1 Candidatus Mediterraneibacter faecipullorum
TGTCTCCCGGCGGATACTTTGTTAGTACGGAAAATACGAATTTATCCGCTTACGATCACCGTCTGATATCCGGCACGCTTAAGACGTCTCTCCATAGCGGCAGCTTCATCCAGTGTGGGATATGTGCCTACGGTAACCCGGTACAATCCGTTGTTCTGGCTGGTTACAGCAGGAAAATCCTGTTCCAGCAGCTCCTGCTGGAGTCGGTCGGCATACGTGCCGTTGCGGAAAGCACCGGCCTGTACGGTATAAGAGCCGGGGACGGAGGGAGATTCTCCGGTCAACTGGAGCGTGTCAAGGATGCCTTCTGCAATACCGAGTGCGATATCATCAAAGTTATCATCGAAGAGCATATTGTCTGTGTCTGAGTTAATGAAGCCGACTTCCACAAGAACGGCCGGCATGCGGGTGCGCCTGAGGACAACGAGCCCGGGGCGTTCCTTTACCCCCAGATTAACAAAACCCACAGCTTCGAGCTGTTCATTTATGTTCTCTGCCATTTCCAGTTTGATCCCGGATTTGTTGTAGACGAGAGATTCTACGCCGGAATAGGTGTTGGCTTCAGGACTGGAGTTGCGATGGATGGAGATGAAGAAATCAACGCCTGCAGCGTTCGCCTCCATCGCTTTCTGATAGGGGGATTCGTAGACGTCTGTTGTACGCGTATAAAGTACATCGATTCCGCGTTCCTGAAGGATTTCTCCGACTGCAAGCGTAAGGGCAAGCGAGTCGTCTTTTTCCTGCCGTCCGTTGTATACCGCGCCGGGATCGCGTCCGCCATGTCCGGCATCCAGCATGATAGTATAAGGCATAGTTCTAATTCCTTTTCCGATTTACTCTATAACAGAATATGCGGCGAAAGAAAAATGGTGACTGCCATTGGGCAGACACCATCTGAAAAAACTATATAAATTATGAGTTGTCCGGGGCATCAGCATTTTTGTCAGAAATGTTTTCGGAAGTACTGTCGCCATCGGAGTCTTTTGAGGAAGAATCATCGGGTTCCGCCTGAGCGCCTTCTTCACCTTCCGTCTTTTCCGGAAGATATACATGTACGCTCTCGATACGGTTTTTATCCAGTGTTTCTACGACCAGGCGTATACCGTCTTCTGTCACGACTTCATCATTTAATTCGGGCAGCCTGTCAAGGTGTTCGATAATAAATCCGCCCAGCGAATCATAATCTTCGGAAGCGAACCCGGTCTGCAGCCGTTCATTTACATCATCAAGATTCATGGCTCCCTCGATCACATATTCGCGGTCAGACAGCTGATAAAACTGGTCTTCCTGCTCATCGTACTCGTCATGGATCTCGCCTACGATTTCCTCCAGGATATCTTCAAGAGTGATCAGGCCGGCCATCTCACCGTATTCGTCCAGTACGATCGCGATATTAAATGTTGATTCCCTCATTTCTACAAGCAGTTCGGAGATGCTCTTGTATTCATATGTGAAATGCGGCTGGCGCATGATATCACGGATATTAAAAGATTCATCCCGGTTGCACAGAAGAAGGTCTTTCATATTGATTATACCGACAATATTGTCCTGCGAGTCTTCATAGACAGGCAGGCGGGTGAATTTGTCTTCACGGAAGATATCGATGAGCTCATCATATGTGCTGTTAACATCGGCGAAAGTTACATGCACCCTTGGAACCATAATGTCTTTTGCGTCGGCATCACCGAGATCGAATACGTTGTTGATCATTTCTTTTTCATCAGATTCGATCACGCCTCTCTCATGGCTTACATCTACAATGGTCCTGAGCTCTTCCTCAGTCATGACTTTTTTAGCAGCGGCGGGATCTACCCGCAGAAGGAACATGATGCCGCGGGAAAAGAGATTGATGATAAAGATCACCGGAGTCATGATCGTCATAAAAAATCTAATGATCCGGATATAACGCATCGATATCTTTTCTGCGTTTATAGTGGCATAGTTTTTAGGCGTGATCTCTCCGAAAACGAGGATCGCGACTGTAAGCACTGCCGTAGCAATGCTGACCATATATCCGCCGAATGCATATGCAAGTGTGGCTGAGAGGGAAGATGCAGAGATGTTGACAATATTGTTGCCGATCAGTATGGCACTCAGCATCTTGGATGTATGATTCTCTGTGATATCGAGAACCATTGCAGCTTTTTTGTTCCCGTCATCTGCCAGAGAGCGCAGCCGGATCTTGTTCACCGTTGTGAGCGCAGTCTCATTTGATGAGAAAAATGCTGAGAGCATAAGCAGGATGATCAATATGATAAATTGAAAGGTGTCACCAGAGTCCACTGTATTTTTTTCACTCCTTTATCTGTCACAGTGCGTCTGAACTGACGCTGAAAAACTCAGAGATACTGCTACATTATACACTGAATCCGGCAGATTTGCAAGAAATGATGGTTTACATCGCTTTGAGCATGGCTTATAATAATGTGGCAAATAAGCATAGAATTAAGAAATGGAGTATATTTATGAACCTGTATAATGATCTTTGTTCCATTACGGGAGAGAAAAACGTTCTGAGAGACGAGCTGATGTCGGGGCATACGACTTTTCGCATTGGAGGACCGGCAGATTATTTTGTCATGCCGTCTTCTGCTGATGAGATCAGAAAGATTACGGCACTGTGTACAGAGCAGGAGATACCATATTATATAATAGGAAACGGAAGTAATCTTCTTGTGGGCGACAAAGGGTATCGGGGCGTCATCATACAGGTCTTTAAGAATATGAGGGCCATTGAGACAGACGGAGAGCTCATCCGGGCACAGGCGGGAGCGCTGCTTTCAAAGGTAGCTGCTGCGGCATACGAGGCCGGACTGGAGGGGTTCGAGTTTGCCTCCGGCATTCCGGGCACGCTGGGAGGCGCGGTCCGCATGAATGCAGGCGCATACGGCGGCGAGATCAGAGAAGTGCTCAAAAGTGCTGATGTCCTTACACCCGGGGGCGAAGTGCTGACACTTCCTGTTGAAGAGATGAAGATGGGATACCGCACCAGTATCGTCTCGAAGATGGACTATGTAGTGCTGGCGGCGGAGCTTGTCTTAAGGAAGGGAGATAAAGAGAAAATCCGTGCCAAGATGGACGAACTGAAGGAGAAGCGGGTATCGAAGCAGCCGCTCGAATTCGGCAGTGCAGGAAGCACATTTAAGAGGCCGGAAGGATATTTTGCCGGCAAGCTGATCGAAGATGCCGGGTTGAGAGGATTCCGCGTGGGAAATGCCCAGGTGTCGGAGAAGCACTGTGGATTTGTGATCAACAGGGGCGGGGCGACTGCGCAGGAAGTAGTGGAACTGATGGAGACGATAGTGCGCCGGGTTGAGGAGAATTCGGGCGTAAGGCTGGAGCCGGAAGTGAAAAGGATAGGAGAGTTTTGACAGATGCGTTTGGTGATCGTGACGGGAATGTCAGGTGCAGGTAAAACGACTGCATTGAAGATGCTGGAGGATATGGGATATTTCTGCGTAGATAATCTTCCCATTCCGCTTCTTCCCCGCTTTGTAGAGATGTTCAGTGAGCCGGAAGAAGAGGTGAAGAAGATCGCTCTGGGAATCGATGTCAGAGGCGGACAGGATTTCAGCGGGCTCCAGGAAGTGCTCGACGGGATGGATGAGAAGCAGATAAGTTATGAAATCCTGTTTCTTGATGCGCAGGATGACGTGCTCATTAAGAGATATAAGGAGACGAGGAGACAGCACCCGCTGAGCGGTTCGGGCAGAGTGGATACGGGAATCGCGAAAGAACGTGAGAAGATCATGTTCCTGAAGATGCGTGCCACTTATATTTTAGACACGAGTAAGATGCTGACTAGAGAACTGAAGCTGGAACTGGAGAAGATTTTCGTAAAAGGGGAGAGCTTCTGTAATTTGTATATTACGGTCATGTCTTTTGGATTTAAATACGGTATCCCGCAGGATGCAGATCTTGTATTTGACGTGCGTTTTTTGCCAAACCCGTATTATATTGACAAATTAAGGGAAAAGACCGGAAATGACCCGGAGGTCCAGGATTATGTCATGGAAAATGAAAAGGCGCAGGTATTTCTCGACAAACTGACAGATATGGTCGACTTTCTTATTCCGAATTATATCCTGGAAGGAAAGAATCAGCTTATCATTGCCATCGGCTGTACCGGCGGAAAGCACAGATCTGTAACTCTTGCAAATGCTCTGTACCAGAAGCTGGACAAACAGGAAAATTATGGCGTCCGCATCGAGCACCGGGATATCGGAAAAGATGCGATCACAAAAAGGAAAGAGTGAGAGTATGTCTTTTTCTGGAAAAGTAAGGGAAGAACTCGCAGGGAACATCAGCCCTGCAAGACATTGCCAGATAGCAGAACTGGCAGCTTTCATTGGATTGTGCGGAACGATTGCCTTTAACCGCTTCGACCGCTGCAACATAAAAATTCATTCGGAAAACTTTCTTGTTGCAAGAAAAGTCTTTACATTGATAGAAAAAACATTTAATATTAGAACTGATATCTCAGTGAGGAGAAACATTGCGAAACAAAGTGTGTCGTATGCGGTTATTGTACGGCGGCATGAAGACGCATTTCGCATCCTTCAGGCAACAAAGATGATCGGTGAGTATAGAGGAAATGCAGATGAGATCCAGCCGTTCAGTCCTCTTGTGATCCAGCAGACATGCTGTAAAAGAGCATTCCTGCGGGGGGCGTATCAGGCGGCCGGTTCCATGAGCGATCCAAAGAAGTCGTATCATTTTGAAATCGTCTGCTCCTTATCCGAAGCAGCGGAGAAGATCCGCGAGGTGATCTGCAGTTTCGGATTGGAGGCCAAGATCGTGAGGCGTAAGAACTCATATGTCGTGTACCTGAAAGAAGGTTCTCAGATAGTAGATATCCTCAATGTAATGGAAGCGCATGTAGCTCTGATGGAACTTGAAAATGTCAGGATACTGAAAGAGATGCGTAATTCTGTGAACAGGAAGGTGAACTGCGAGACTGCCAACATTAATAAAACTGTGTCAGCAGCGGTAAAACAGATCGAGGACATTACATATCTCAGAGATACAGTGGGATTTGACCATCTGCCGGACAATCTGGTGGAGGCGGCGGTTGCCCGTCTTGAGAATCCTGATGCAACTCTGAAAGAATTAGGTGAGGCTCTTGATCCTCCGGTGGGAAAATCCGGAATTAACCACAGGCTGCGCAGGCTCAGTGAGATGGCAGATAAGGCGAGGCAGGAACAAGGAGGATTATTATGATTAAAACACCTGTTGTAGTTAAGACAGAAGATGGATTTGACGGCAGACCGATCGCTCTGCTTGTACAGGAAGCGAGCCAGTATGCGAGTAAGGTGTACATTCAGATTGGAGAGAAGAATATCAACGCAAAAAGTATTATGGGAATGATGAGCCTGAGTCTTCAGAACGGCGAGGAAATTACCGTAGTTACTGACGGTGAAGACGAGAAGAAAGCTGCGGAAGGGATCAGGACATTTTTTGCAAATAAAGTAAAATAAAGATTCTTTTGGAAAAAGGGGGCTGTGCAGAGGTACAGCCTTTTTCTGACTATATGACAGGATTATATAAACGGGAGGATATGATTGTGAAGAAGATGTTGTTTATTTATAATCCGAACGCAGGCACAGGGACACTTAAGCCGAAACTTTCAGATGTGATCGATGTTTTTACAAAGGCGGGATACGAGGTTACAGTGTATCCGACGCAGAAATATCATGACGGAATTGAAAAGATGGAATCCTGTTCCGACGGATACGATCTTATCGTCTGCAGCGGCGGAGATGGAACACTTGATGAAGTGGTGACGGGGATGCGGAAGCGGTCGTATAAGGCTCCGCTGGGCTACATACCGGCCGGGACAACAAATGACTTCGCGACCAGTCTTGGTATTCCAAAAGATATCCTTGCGGCTGCTGATACGGCAGTCAATGGAATTCCGTTTCCATGCGATGTGGGAACATTCAACAATGATTATTTTATTTATATCGCGGCATTTGGGCTTTTTACGGATGTTTCCTACGAAACAAAGCAGAGCATGAAGAATATCCTCGGCCATCTGGCGTATGTTCTCGAGGGAGCGAAGAGGATATTTAATATCCCGTCCTATAAGATCCGTGTGATCCATGACGGCGAAGAAATCGAGGATGAATTTATCTACGGTATGGTGACGAATTCCAGATCGGTAGGAGGTTTCAAGGGGATCATCGGAACAAATGTCGTATTTGACGATGGAGAATTTGAGGTGACGCTCATGAAGACGCCGAAGAACCCTATGGAACTTAATGACCTGCTCGGTGCAATCATGCTCCGGCAGATCAATCCGGAGCGCATGTATTCTTTTAAATCAGGCTGTGTACGGTTTGAGTCTATGGAGGAAATCCCATGGACGCTGGACGGAGAGTATGGCGGGAGCCATGAGGAAGTCACTGTCCGCAATAACAGGCAGGCGCTCCAGATCATGGTGCGCCAGGAAGTGGCAGCAGGGCTCTCAGCAGAAAAGATGGCGGAGGAAGCGGCTGAAATCACTGGTGCAGTTGAGGAGTGAAAATGTAACAGCTCCATGACTGAACTGTCACCTCAAAATAGTAACAGTTCAGCCCGCGCCATTCGCAAAACCGCACTGCGTGCTTACTGCGGCTGCCACCGCTGTTTTGCTCATATACTGGCGCTCAGTTCATCTGATTGTCAGGAGCCGGATTCTTATGCAAGCATAAATCCGTCTCCTGATAATCAGATGGCTGAACTGTCACAAAAAATGCACAAAAAATATTAAAAAATGAAAAAAAGTACTTGCATCTC
>DWWO01000048.1 GCA_019119675.1 Candidatus Mediterraneibacter faecipullorum
TTCATACGCCCGGTCCTCTTCCTGCTTCTTTTTCCCCTCAAGCTCCACATACTGTTCCTGCTTTGCATCGAGCTGGCGCCGCTTTTCCTCCAGCAGCCCTTCCCTCGTCCTGATCCGGGAAGCCAGATCCAGTTCACGGCTTTTCAGACTCACCGCATCGCTTTTGCTCAGGGACTCCCGCTCCTTCTCCAGGGCGTCTCTGCGCGCGTCCAGCTCTGAGATCTCCTGCTCCAGCGCAAGGACCCGTTTCCGGCTGCATTCCGTCTCTTCGGCCTGGGATCTCGCCTCCCGCTCTGCCTCAGATAGTTTCTTCTGGTTCTCACAGCACCGGTCCGCCTTCTCAAAAAGCGTGAGGCGGTTGTAGCGGTCGAGCACTCTCTGGATCTTCTCCGCCGCCTGATACCCCGCCTCTCTTGCCTTTAAGTTCAGATTCATGGTATCCATGTTTTCAATCGCCTCAGACATTGGTCTGAGATCTTCGTCAGACAGGGGCTGGAGAGAATCACTCAGGATGTCGCTGACCACAGAGGGTTTGAAGTCTTTTGACAGCTTCGGCGTGCGGAGCTGGATCAGAAGATCGATCATCTCCTTATATTCTTCCACTGTCTCAAACCCGAAGATCTGGCGGTTGACATATTCCATGTAATCTGCCTGGCGGTCAAACACCTGTCCTCCACCGGCGATCCGGTTCTCCAGTTCCTTCTTCGAGAGCGTCACCTTCTCCCCGATCTCCTTGTAAAGCAGGAAATCCTTTCCCACTCTCCTGCCGTCCGACAGGCTGAAATACCACTTGTCCAGCGGTTTCCCACGACGGGCGCGGATCCCCATGCCGACCGTCAGCCAGGTATCACTCTCCTGCCTTTTAAATTCGAGATAAAGATACCCCGTCCTCTCGTCCCGCCCGTCGTCCTCTTCCAGAAGATAACTGCTCATTTTCCGGTCTCTGGAACCGAAAGGATCGAGGCGCTCCGGACTCATATTTCCGTCCAGCAGAAGTGGGATCACGCTCTGCATCGTGACAGATTTTCCCGATCCGTTGGAGCCCCTTAAGAGCATGCGTCCTTTCACAAAAGGAAATTCCTGCTCGTCATAATACCAGAAATTAATCAAACCGATCCTGCTCGCCTGCCATCTGCTGTTCATTGTCCTGTTTCTCCTTTATTCTCTGTACTCTTCTTCCCGCTCATGAAATCCTCCGGATAGCACCCGGTCAGCTTTCCTGCCGACGGGCAGATGGTCACTGTCTGTTCCCGGACATCCTTGCGGATCAGCGTCCACCGCTCCATCTCCCGCACCACTTCCCGCACAAACTCTCCTTCCGGCATCTCCCGGTATCCCTTGATGAATCCGTGACCATATACTTCTTTTACCTTCCGGATCATCTGCTCAAACTCCACGCTCTGTACCCGGATCATATCATCTTTCTGCGGTTCCCACTCTCCGGTCTCCACCTTCCTGCGGACCTCACCGCAGCACAGGAGCAGGATATCCGACATCCCGGTATTCCCCGGAAACGTCTCTCCGATCCTGCAGTCTTCTCCCTGCATGAAAAAAGCGCTCCCCCTGTGAATGTGGAGCTGGCACTGAAAGTTCTGCTCCAGATCGTCCGCCAGCCTGCGCCCGTAATATTTCAGATACTCAAAATCCTCGTCCGCTCCTTCGCCCCGATACATACCCACAGAGAACAAAAGCCGCTTGTACACCCGGTGCCGCCTCGCAATACCCCTGTCCTCATCCATGGCAAACCAGTCGCTCTCCCGGAAATCCTCCGGCTGCGTGTATTCCATGATATCCCGGCTGAAATTCCGCATAAAATATCTGGACGCCCCGGTATTTTCATACAGTACTTCCCCGGTCTCCTGATCCATAAATGCGTCATCGCTTCCGTCCGTCACACGGAGGATCCCCTGGTCAGCCGCATACCGCAGCACTTTCACCAGCCTCCGCCTGCTTGTATACAATGTCCAGTCCACGCCCTCTCCCGGCATATTGGCCGCGATATACTCGGTGAGCTGGGACAGGATAAACTGCTCCTGCGCGTCCCGGTCCTCCAGGAACATCAGCAGGATACACAGGAAGGCATACTCTTCCTTCGAAGCAATCGCGTCAATTCCCATGCATGTCTCCGGCAGCGCCGGGATCTTCTCCATCTTTACAAGCAGCGCGTTCTCGATCACCTGGCATCCCATCTTTTCTGTGGCAAACTTCCGGATCTCCCCGATGGAATCCCGGATCTTATAGTACAGCTCCCGATCCTCGGATTTCAGGATCCACCGCCGGTTCAGAAGCGTCTCCAGTTCTTTCATTAATGACACTGCTCCTCTCTGTCCTGAAATACAATGCTCAGCTTCGGCATCGTAAAATTTCCATCCTCACACCGCACAACACAACTCTCATCCGCATGCGTCATATCCAGCGCAAAGTCTCTGCCATCCTCCGTCCTGGCTGCATAATCCCCGTCCTCCAACGCATCGGAGAGCCATTTCAGAAGGATCTCCCTTACCCTCGGCTCGATCACAGGAAGTTCTGCAAAGTCGATCCTTCCGTCCCTCTCCAGTTCGCCGATCTTTTTCCAATCCTGCTTCATTTTCTCCACTGCCTGCTGTCTCGCCTGTGCTTTCTCCTGCGCAGTATCCCGGATCGATGTGCGCCCGGACTTCTCCCGGTATGTCCTGACTCTGGGTTTGAGTGTCAGCTGCGCAGCCGGCTCCTCGTATACGCTCTGATTCATACTGTCCGTTTCCCGGTCCGCTTCTGCTCTCAGATGGAAGGGACGTTCCAGCCCGAACACCATTGCCGACATCCTGTGCGCTTCGTCCACATCCCTGCACCGCAGGAAGATCTCCGCCACTTTTCTGTACTCCTCCCGCCGGTTCGCCCCCAGTGCGTTCTTCTCGCTGAGCTGTGCCGCATAGCGGGTGATCCTTCGTATGATCTCATTGGTCGCGTCAAAGAGCCTCCCGGCTTCATTCTCACGCCCTTCATCGGCCACGAACCAGTTGCGGATGCTCTCGAACCGTCCTGCCGTCTTCTCTTCGATCATCTCCCTGGACACTTCCACATCCATCCTTGGGATCGACATCTCATAATCATTCACCTTATCAAGCACATGCTTAAGAAGCTCCGGATCGAGGAAACGGAGTGTTTCCTCGATGACGCCAACATTTTTCTGAAGCCCCTTGATGAAATTCCGCAGATATTCCACCAGCTTGTCCTTAAATACAAGGAACTCCTTTGTCCGCATCATTTCCTCTGCCTTCACGCTGTTCAGGTCGCGGATATAGTCCTGGTAATTCTGGTTCAGACGGATAAAATCATTGTTCAGGTCATTCCACCACGCATAGGCCGCGTCAGCTTCCTCCCCTGCCATTTTCGGAAAACGTTCCACATTCAGCCGGATCCGCTCAAGCAGCGTGGGCTCCAGGGACGCCCCCTCTACAAACAGATTCTCAAGCCGGATCACCAGGCGTTCGATCTCCACACTGTACTCTGACATCTGGTAGCGGAACTTCTTATTCTTAAATTCTTCGATCGAAGATACCCGTCGCGTATCCTGGATCGTATTTAAGTTCTTCCACTCTGTCAGCATGGCAAGATCCTGCTGGCACTGCTCCATACGATAATCCGCAAAATATGGGTCCGCCGTCATCTCGGCGTACACTTCCTCCTGGTACATCCAGTACCGAAGCTTCTCATAATTCTCATAAAAAATGCGCATAATGCTCCGATATCGGTCGGCATTATCCGCATTTAAATACTTCGCCTCTGTCAGCGGTCTTGTAAGTTTTTCTGTAACATGCATCTTCTGCGTTCCTCCAGCCTGAGTCCATAAGCGTAGTATAGACCAGAGGGTGGCAGATTGCAAGACAGCTGGTTAATTTTGAAACATTTTAGCTATGTTAACAGCTGGAAGAACTAGGATAACTACAATTTATTTTTGATAAACTTTTTTTATTGAAATTTATATGGACATCTCTTATTACCACATTAAATCCAAAATAGTCACACATTTTATTAATCACATAACAATCGCTATATATCTCTGCCAGTCTCGCATCCACAGTGAGCAAAAAACAGAGTATATGGATTATCAGATCTGTAACAACCACCCCAAACAGTATAAGAAGCTCCGCGGAAATACTTGACACATCTCATCAGTGTGTATATACTGTATATATAAACATATACAGTTGTATTTCCCAATCCAAAAGGAGGGTCTGCCATATGAAACCATTGTTAGAAATTTCCCATCTCGATAAACAAATAGGCACTCTACATCTGCAGGATATCTCGTTCACCCTGGAACCAGGATATATCTTCGGACTGATCGGGCGCAACGGATCTGGCAAGACTTCCCTGATCCGCACACTCCTGAATCTGTACCATAAGGATTCAGGCACCATCGTTGTAAACGATTATCCGATGGATTCAATGGAACACGAAGCCAAGGATCAGATCGGCTTTGTACTTGATGAATTTATTTTTGAAGAAAAATTAAGCATCTCCGCAAACGGCAGATACTTCGGCTCCACATACAGTAAATATGACCACCGCCTTTTTCTTCAGTTCTGCGAACGCTTCAATCTGAATCCGAAACAGAAAACAGGCAGACTTTCCAAAGGGCAGAAGACCCGCTTCCAGCTTGCCTTCGCCCTCTCCCATCAGGCAAAGCTCTTTATCATGGATGAACCTGCCGCGGGACTGGACCCGCTCTTTCGCCGGGAGCTTACAGGTTATATGCAGGAGCTTGTGGAAGACGGCACACGGAGTGTTCTCTTTTCCACACATCTGACAGCAGATCTGGATCAGATCGGTGACTATATCGCACTGATCGACAAAGGCAGATTCTGCTTCTGTATGGACAAAGAGAGTCTCCGGGAGCGTTTCGTCCTGCTGGAAGGCACGGAAGAGCAGATACATTCACTGCACAGCCCGAAGATCCTTGCCGCAGTCCACGAGCAGTACGGCAGTACTGCCCTCGCCGAATATCCAGAGCCGTCCATGACAGAGGGTCTTGCTGTGTCCTGTCCCACTCTTGCGGAACTGCTCTTCTATCTCAGGAAAGGAGGCTGTATCTCATGAAAAAACTTGCTTTTTACAGGCTGATGCTCTCGGTATGGCACCGCCTTCCTCTGTTTATTTTATATGTATTTGTCTATATTATAGCTACGGCAGCTCTGCTTAATTTTGTAACCATGCAGCTTTTCATAAATCTGGACAGAGCCGTACGGACTCCGGCATATGATGACCCAACTCGGATGAAAGAGCTGCTGTTCGGGCTGATCCAGGCCAATTCTTATATATACTACTGCCTGGTCATCCTGTTTCTGCTTATAGTGATCTGGCTCATTTCACGGCGGCTCCCCTTAAGCCTGCCCAGAGCTCTTTACGCCTGTCCTTCGGATGAACATGACAAACTGCGCTGCCTCAAGTATTACCTGCTGTGGAAGTCTGTATTCCTGCTGGTTCTTCTCACAGCCATCTGCACGTTCTGGCTTGGAGCTTTCTTACTGATGGATCCGCCTATGCTTGCCGTACAGGTCAGCCTGACATTCTTTACGATTATCGCGTTCAGCCTGAATCCGGATCCGGGCAACCGAAGAGAAGCGCTGAAAGTATGCCCAAATATGGTAACAGAACGAAGCAGCGCCACATTTGTATCAATCTACTGGAGCGCTCTTCTTCTCCTGGAAAATACAATTTTTTACAGTCTTCTGTGCGCTGTATCCTCATTTACATGGGTACACGCAGTATGCTGGATACCGGCCCTGCTTTTCAATATATACCTCGCCAAAAAGCATATAACACCGGTTCTTAAGACTATGCTTGATTATGAAAAACTGTATTTTCCGGTTGAAAAGGAATGACTTATGAAGATATTTATTAATGAAAACAGCCCCCGCCCGATCTATGACCAGATTGTACAGGCGGTCAAAAATTCCATAGTGAACCACGAACTGCAGACCGGAGATATGCTGCCCTCGATCCGTTCTCTCGCGAGAGATCTGGGTATCAGCGTGATCACCACCAAGCGGGCATATGAGGAACTTGAGAAGCAGGGACTCATCTACTCAGAGCAGGGCAAAGGGTTCTTTGTAAATGAAGTAAACCAGAGCCTTCTTCTGGAAAGCCGTCTGAAGGAGTATGAAAAAAGGCTTCGTGATATGATCCGTGAGGCAAAAGGACTGGGCCTCTCTCCAGAAGAAGTTTCCGATATGATTCAGGTGTTCTGGGATAACGGAGGTGAAAAGCAATGACCACATTTTCCTGTACAAATATTACTAGACGATACAAAAATTTCTGTCTGGACAATGTATCTTTCTCTATGGAGACCGGATATTTCTATGTACTTGCAGGTGTAAACGGCTCTGGAAAAACAACACTTCTCGACTGTATCGCCGGAGTTGACAACGGCTTTCCACACAGTTTCTTGGGAAACGCACAAATTGGAGACGTCTCACTGAAGACATCCCCGGAAGCCTACCGCCAGAGACTTGGTTATATCAGCGAGAAATGCCCGTTTTTTTTGGAGGAATCTGTCGCGCAGAACGGCCTTACTTACGGCGAATTCTATCCAGACTGGTCAGTACGCGATTATTCTTCTTATCTCAGTCGTCTGGGTGTTGATCCGTCGAAAAGGATATATCAGCTTTCCAAAGGGGAATTTATGAAGCTGCAAATCTGTTTCGCACTGGCGCATCATCCGGATTTTCTCTTCCTCGATGAACCGCTGGAAGGATTTGATCCTGTATTCCGCCATGAGTTTCTCGATCTTCTCGGCGAACTGCTTGACCGCGATATGGGCATCCTGCTCTCCACACATATTACGGAAGATGTGGACCGGCTGGCTGACTATCTTCTGATTCTTGAAAACGGACGGCTGACCGCGGACGCTTCAAAGGAGACTCTGAATGACCGATACCAGGAACTTACGGGAGTATCCGCACCGCACATCCGGGATCTGCTGGAACTGGAACACAGGCGGGATCATCCCCGTTCATAATACAATAATACAGGCCTGCCGATTCCATGAAGGAGGGATACCATGAAAACATTTAACTATTATAGATATGAAAAGAAACATCTGAAGTGCACCACATACTATGTGCTGCTGGCAATCTCCCTGTTTTTCTTTTTTCTTGAGGCAGCGGTAAATGCATCTGCTGCCACCAGAGCGTCCGATGCCCTCAGGACAGCGCTGGGGTCCGAAAACGCTGCTGAAGAGTTTGCTCTAAACATCTTCCGGTTCGAGCTGTTCTTCATGATTACGATTTCCACACTGAACAGCGCACTCTTTTACATCAGGGAGCAGGGACAGGCGGTTCCAGTCATTTCCAAGTACCTCTTTGCGCCTGTAGACATCAAAAAAATATACCGCGCAAAAGCACTTCTGCTCCTGCGCGGCGCAAGTATATTTTTTATAGGTGGATTGATCATTTACTTTTCCGCCGCAGGCATTATCCTGGGCGCTGCAGCGCCGCTTCTGCAGCTTCTGCAGCAGTTCGGCTATGCTCTCATTTTCTGTATCGCGGCTGTCATCGTACTGCTGCTGACCGACTGGCAACGCAGCAGACACACTGTATAAAAAATAACAGTTCAACCTCCTGACACGGAATGGTTGAACTGTTATTTTTAATGCTGTTTAATTCTCAACTTTCTTCTTTATAAGTTCTTTCCCGGAAGTGATCACGATCGTCACTCCGAGGATCATAAGAAGCACGGCTACGATAAGCTGCAGTCCCTCAACCATGAACACTCCTGTTCCGGCTGAGAATGCTTTTACAAGAGAAATAAATCTCTGCACCAGTGCTGAGAATGTCACGATCAGCATGATCACGAACGGCGGGACGAGCGTCTTAAGCGTTCTGCCTGTCACTTTCAGGAATACGCACAGTGTGATCAGGACAAGTGCGCTCAGCAGCTGATTGGCACTTCCGAACAGCGGCCAGATATTAGAATATCCTACCTGTGTCAGTATGTAGCCGAATACCAGTGTGATGATCGTCGCAAAATATTTATTGCAGAGGACTTTTCTCCATCCCTCAGCGTGTTCCATGTCATCCACGCTGAACAGCTCCTGAAAGGACATACGTCCGATACGCGCAACAGAATCCAGCGTGGTAAATGCCAGCGCGGATACACACATCGTCATGAAGCTCTGTGCCACATAGACCGGGATACCGAACATCTCAAGGAATCCTGCAACTCCTGATGAGAAGATCTGGAACGGTGTTCCCACTGCCGCTGTCCCGTCCGCTCCTGCCGCTGCACCAGCCACGCAGAGAGCGATAACAGCCAGAAGACTTTCCAGTACCATTGCGCCATATCCGACTTTCAGCATATCTTTCTCATTTGAAATTGTCTTAGATGAAGTACCGGATGATACCAGACTGTGGAATCCGGATACCGCACCGCAGGCAACCGTTACAAACAGGATCGGGAAAAGTGTCCCCAGGCTCTCATTCTGGAATCCTGTAAATGCCGGAAGGTTCATCGTCGGATGCGCGAACAGAAGGCCGAGCACCGCACCGGCGATCATTCCGACAAACATAAATGTGGACATATAGTCTCGTGGCTGCATCACAAACCACATCGGCAGCACCGCTGCAAGGAAGATATAGATAAATGCAATGTATATCCACATATCTTTTCCCAGGATCACCGGGAAGTTCATACCAAATACAAATGCAAGTACCGTACATACCAGTCCGAATACCACTTCTTTCCATCCGGTAAAGTGTACTTTATGCTGTACTACGCCGAATACCACCGCGAACAGGATAAAGAACAGGGAAATACTTCCGGCAGCACCGTTGACAGTAGCATTTTCGGAAAGTGCCTGCACTCCGTCTGTCACTACATACGCGTTAAATGTATCAGCCACCATATCAGCAAACGCGGCGATAACGATCAGACAGAACAGCCAGCAGAACCCGAGGAACAGCTTACGTCCTGCTTTTCCGATATATTTCTCGATCAGAAGTCCCATGGATTTACCGTCGTTCTTCACACTTGCGTACAGTGCACCGAAGTCTGTAACAGCACCGAAGAAGATACCTCCGAGGATGATCCACAGAAGGACCGGCAGCCATCCGAATGCAGCTGCCTGGATTGCTCCGGTGACAGGGCCTGCACCTGCTATTGACGAGAACTGGTGGGCAAATACTGTCCATCCGTCTGTCGGCACATAGTCCTGCCCGTCATTATGTAGAACTGCGGGTGTCTTTGCTTTCGGGTCGATTCCCCATTTCTTCGCCAGCCAGCGTCCGTACAGCGCATACGCTGCGATCAGGCATACAGCGGCGATCAGCACGATTACTAAAGTGTTCATAATCCTCTCTCCTTTGTTAAAGAAAAACTGTGATAAGTTAGGAAATATCTTTTCAGACATTTCCGGACCAAAGCCAACTCCCGATAGGCATTACTGCCTTCCGGCACAAATAAAAAACGTCCTCTGCCAGATTACTCTGTCAGAAGACGAAGCTTTTCCTCCGCGTTACCACTTCTGTTACCGGATACTTCCGGTCTCTCTGCTCTGTCTCCCGCATATACATCCCGGCTCACCGGTTTTTGTGCCTGCAGTTTAACAGATTTCCCTGTAACGGGGGATTCCGGTCCTGGTTAATCAGCTTCCGGCATTTCAGTTTATCCTGTCTGCCCTGATGCTTTTCGCCCTGACTGCTCGCAGGTGATAGCGTTCCTGACCATGCTGTTTCCTCGCACCATACGGAAACTCTCTGAAAGCATACCGGCCATAGAAGTCCTGTCCTGTTCTTCGCATTGGCTTTTTTCAATCCGGTTTTATTATATCTCAAAAATCCGGTTTTTCAATAGAAAATTAGATTACGCTCTGTTTTTATTTTGAATTTCAAATTACTCTGTGCTGTTTTTCACTCTGTTCCGCCTGTTTTTCATAATTTCCCGCGCCACCGTCAGTATCAAAAGGCCCGCCAGCGCACCTGCGCTGTCCAATACCACATCCGAAATCTGACCGCTCCTGCCCGGCACAAAGAGCTGGTGAAACTCATCCGTCGCAGCATATGCCGCCGCGATCACCCAAGGAAACAGCAGTTCTCTGCCTTTTTCTCCTGCTTTGTTTTTCACAGGGCTGCCGTCTCCGGCTTCTTCCGGCATCGCCTTTTCATCTCTCCGGCTCACGGTTGACGGGATACACACTCCCGCCGCCAAAAGCCCCAGTACCGCATACTCTGCCGCATGGGCTGTTTTACGCACCGGATGATCGATCTTCCCGGCGAACTCCTGCTGTTTCTCCGTACTCCACTCGTCAAACCCCGGTACAAAAAAATCTCCGACCATAGTCCCCACAAAATAGCTGTCCTCTGCCGATTCATCTCCGGAGCGCGAGGAAAACACAAAAATACCTGCCATCCACAATATCATCAGTATTAAAAAAACTCTTCTCCTCATGATCATCTTCCTTCACCGGCTGCCTTCCCCTTCATTTTCATAACAATTCCTTCTCTGATCTTTTAGATTATACTCTTTAATCACTGTTTTGTATATCTGCGTATTTTACTATATTTTCTGAATTTTCTGTATATTTTAATTTTATAAATTTTTTATCAGATTTTATATTGACATTTCTTTTGTTGCGAGTTATTATAATTACATCAAAAGAGAAAAAGAAAATAAATAAAAGGAGGACGGACCACCAAAAACTTAATCGAAACTCCATAATATAAAAGAAAAGAGGTATAGTCCAATGGGAAGGTAAACAAAAATTCGAAAACACTATTCAATGAATAGTTTTACATAGATAAAAAACTAAATAAAGGAGGCAGAATCCAATGGATGTAATAATCTGAAAATCCACTGTACGAAGAAGAAATCGATACAGTGGATTTTTATTATGCACTTTTTTATCATTATAATTTATTCTTGACCTATTCTTTCATCCTCCTATAATAGATATTGCCGTTTAATTTGAATTCAAACTATTTGTTTTCAAATAATCTGTTATAAAAGGGGGACACGCACTATCATGAGCAGTTCTTTTCACTATCTTGTTATGGCTGAACACTCCATGTTTCAAAAAAAGCTCCTGGCAAAACTCAAAGGCACAGGTCTGACCAGCGGACAGCCAAAACTTGTAGAGCGCCGTATGCTCGGAGGCAACCGCAGAAGTTTTTATGTTTTCATGACAGATCTGGGAAAATCAAAGTTAAAACTGGTAACAGACGCCTTCAGCGAACTGGAAGAGGAAGCTTTCCGGGGTATCTCCACTGATGAAAGGGCAAAATTCATCGAGCTGTTCCAGAAAATTTATAAAAACGCAGCCCGTTTGTATCCAAATGGGGAATAATACCCGTTTTGCACATACGTAAATCATGCGTACAAATCTATAAAGAAAAGGAATGACAAAAAATGGAAAAGCTAAAACGTTATATTGTATTTCTGATCGGATGTCTGATCCTGGGATTTGGCGTATATACGGAAGTTCTGGCTAATGTGGCTATGCTGCCGGGTGAATCCTTTGTCCGGGCCGTTTCATCCACATGGAAGACTGAATTCGGTACGACCAAAGTCGCTTTTGATGTATCACTGACTGTCATTGCGGCTGTACTCTCAATAGTTTTTGCCCGCCGCCTGGACGGTGTCAGAGAAGGGACGGTTATTGCCGCGCTTCTGGTCGGCTTCATCGCCAGACTGTTCGGAAGAAAGCTTTCTTTTCTGGATACATTACTCTTTCATTCAGATGAAATCCCGCAGAATGGATCACAGACGTTCTGACAACTATCGTTATTATACCAGACGCATCTGGGGCAGGGCACAGAATTATGATCTCACCGTCAATACTGAAATAGGAACAGAAGCTGTTCAGAATATGATCAGAGAATTGCTCGAGATAAAATTAAATGAGGCAGGCAGCCCGGCATAATGCCGGAGCAGCCCGCCTTTTTTCCGTCTAACTTCTCTTTCGCATCGTCTGCACAAGACCGACAGCCATCATAAGGATTGCAAATATATGCAGCGGATAGCTGATAAACGATGAAACAGATTCATCTATCATGATCATACCGCTGTTGATCAAAAGTCCGAGCGGAAGCAGTACAGAAATATATCTGCTATTCTTTTCTGTTACAATCCCACTCTTTTGTTCCTCCAGCTCTGCAATCACCTCATTTGTCCGAATCACTGCATTTATACATACGAGAACCAGGGCTGCGATAAGGACGGCAAATGCCCAGCCGAACACATTCCCTGCCATCCCGCATCCGACCTCTATAAACAGTCCTACCAGTTCCAGAATAGTCACGGCTTTAAACATCCTGCGTATTTTCGTGTAATGCTCAATCATTGATTCAGGATCCGTGTACAGCTCGAACGGGCCTTCCGCCGCGGGCTTGCGAAGAATGATCCAATATCCCCAGAGCGCAACGATCTCGGCTCCGATATCTTCCATCAGTCCGCGGTATTCATCACTGACATGATACATTTCATCCCCAAAATCGATCTGATATATATACTCTCCCGGCTCACATTTTTCAAATCTGTAGAAGCCTGCAAAAAATCCATTCATCGCCCATCCGCGCCCGGACATCTCATTAAGCCATGCAGTTTCTTTATCTTTATCAAAATACAGTCTAAATCTGATCATCGCCCTCCACCTCCATGAGCTTTGCATTGTCAAGCAGTTCCGCGAGCCGCTTCCTTTCGGCCTCAAATACACTCCGTCCTGTATCTGTGATAATATACTCTTTCTTTTTCCTTGATTCCGTATCCTGGCTGTAGATCCTGATCCATTCTCTCTTCTGCATAGTCTGCAACGCTCCATACAGTGTGCCGGCGCCAAGAACCACCCGGCCTTTTGTCAGTTCCTCCACTTCCTGAATAACACCGTAACCGTGGTTCGGCCGCCTGAGCGCCAGCAAAATATAAAAAAACGCTTCTGTCAACGGTGTTTCTTTTTCTGACATCATCCCACTCCTTCCTGTTAGAATTCGTTAAAACTGCATATTATTTTTCGTCTTCCGATATATCGTTAAATGATATATTGTAATTATAATATATCTTGAGATGATATATTTGTCAAGTAAAATTAATCCGCATCTTCAGTACGTATTCCAAACACTGCTTCTTCTCCGTTCATCTCCAGAAGAGTCTCTTTGTCAGCCACACACGCAAACCCATAGACCTGCAGTCCGTTTTCTCTGATATAGTCCGCAGCCTCAGCGTACTTTTCCCCTGCCCGCTCTCCCATCATTCCAAGGAACTCATCCTGCTCGGACATATAGTCCAGCATGACGGCAAAGTGCTCTGCTGCAAATGTTTCATCTTTTATCTTCTCCTCAGCTTCATCCCATTCTGATAGATCATCAAAAGACCAGAGTATCAGATCCGGGTATTTCTCACGATCCCACTCCAGCATCGAAGACTGCCCCCTCTGAATATAAAATCCCAGATTCGCAGGCCGTCCGACGGGCATGTGGGAATCCTCCGCCGTCCGCGGCACACACCAGATATCCGCTGTCTGTTCCGAGTAGTTCTCCGTGAAACTGATAAAGTCATCATAAGAGAGAATCTTATCCAAGGTCACATATGCCAGATAATATTTATTATCATCCAGCAGATTCAGATATTCCGCAGACTGCTCATTGCTTTCCGGGGTATAGAATAAATCTCCCTGGCTGTTTTCTGCCAGTTGTGTCAATGTTCCGTCATAATCCATATTCATCTGGAACCAGCCGAATACATTGGATGCCGATATGTTAAACAGATTAGGATCATACAGCCTGAGTGTGTTTTTTTCCACCCGGCCTGCCACATGATGAAATTCCCCACTCCTGCTCACACTTTGATAGATAGTGATATCATAGTTTCCGTATCCCCTGTCTTCCACCTGTACATCATCCCTGTAAGTGCCCGGCAGTGCAAGTTCCGTATACACTGCCAGATCGAGGCTCATCTGATTAGTTGTCCCCCCATAGTTATTTTCGCTCACGATACGCCCCGGGTCATAATAAAAGTTCGATACAATGTTCGGGAGCACAAACAGGATCAGGAGAACAACGACCAGGGTCACGGCGCAGACTGCTGCTCCCATCTTCAGGAACGCCCGCCGGATCGCACGGTTCACACGCTTTGTGAAATCATCTGCAGCATTTTTTTCTTTTTTGGTGAGCTGCATCCCAGATTCGTACTGTATTTCCCCTGAATCCTGTAAAATGTTCTCTTCTTCCTTTTCAAACAGATACTCGCTGATTGCCTCGTAACGTTCAATATCCTGCTCCACCATCTCCCTCTGCTCTTCGCTGAGTTCTTTCTTTTTGTAAAGCTCCAGTAATTCATGATACTTCATAACCGTTCACCTCCATTATCCTCCGCAGTTCTCTCTTCGCCCGCATACTCAGGATCCTTGCATTTTCATAGGATATGCCCATGATCACAGCCGCCTCCTTCAGCGTAAAATGTTCAAAATAGCTCAAGATCAGGATCTCCCTCTTCCTTATATCAAGCATGAGAAGCGCTTGTCTTAGAATTTCGCTTTCCTCTTTCTTAATCGTCTCTTCTTCCGGATTTCCTTCGGATACGCCGTCAAAACCTCTCATTCTGTCTGTCGCCCTTTTTTCCGGCTCTTCCGAATATATCTGCCTTTTCTGTTTTTTCATTTCATTGAGCAGAAGATTTCTGCCCACCATATAGAGCCACGCCCGGGCATTTACATGACTTGAGGGAAGTGAGATGAGGGCTTTGCAGAATACGTCCTGCATGATGTCCTCAGCCATAAGCCTGTTCTTGCATATAGCATATAAATATCTGTATATTTCCTGCCCGTATCTGTGGTACAGTTCTTCCAGCAGTTCCTTTTCCAAACCCTCACCCCCTTTGTCTGTTAACGTTTATCTTCCCTTCCTGTACATTACTTCTTCTATTAATATAACATCCGGGGCTTGTAAACTGTTACACTTTCTCCTGAAAAAGCTGTTCAGTCTGCACTTTTCCCATAGCTTCACCATTACCGAAAAAAATACCGCCCGGTCATACCACAACTGGTATTGCCGGACGGCAGATGTCTGTTTTATTTTGCTTTATACTTTAAACCGATATCCCACACCCCAGATTGTCTCAATATACTGCGGGTGTGACGTATCATACTCGATCTTCTCCCTGATCTTCTTGATGTGTACGGTCACTGTGGCGATGTCTCCGATGGACTCCATATCCCATATCTCTCGGAACAACTCTTCCTTTGTATACACGTGGTTTGGATGGCCTGCGAGGAACGTCAGCAGGTCAAATTCCTTTGTGGTAAATGACTTCTCCTCACCGTTTACCCACACGCGCCGCGCCGTCGTATCAATCTTCAGGCCCCGGATCTCAATGACTTTATTCTCTTCTACGTTGCTTCCGATCAGCCTCTCATAACGGGCA
Organism: Candidatus Mediterraneibacter faecipullorum; assembly: GCA_019119675.1. Classification (GTDB taxonomy): domain Bacteria; phylum Bacillota; class Clostridia; order Lachnospirales; family Lachnospiraceae; genus Mediterraneibacter; species Mediterraneibacter faecipullorum. Next base: position 15,394 of record DWWO01000048.1, read on the forward strand.
AGGTGTGCTTTCACGCGTGCGACCAGTTCGCTCGGACTGAACGGCTTTGTCATATAATCATCTGCTCCCAGCCCCAGACCTCTGATCTTGTCGATGTCATCCTTCTTAGCGGACACCATAATGATCGGTGTATTTTTCTGGTCACGGATCTGACGGCAGATCTCAAATCCGTCCACTCCGGGCAGCATCAAGTCGAGGATGATCAGATCAAAATCATCTTCCAGACCTTTCTTTAATCCGACTTCTCCGTCATTCGCCACTTCCACCTCGAAATTGCTCAGCTCCAGATAGTCTTTCTCCAGATCAGCGATACTCTCCTCATCTTCAATGATCAAAATACGCTTACTCATCAATTGGTACCTCCTGATATTTTCTGATTACAAAATACATTGTCGTACCAGCGCCCTCATCACTGGTGGCCCAGATATTTCCTCCGTGCTCCTCGACGATCTTTTTCACAATGGAAAGACCTATGCCGCTTCCTCCCTTGGATGAATTTCTCGATGCATCCGTCCGGTAGAACCTGTCGAATATATACGGCAGATCTTTCGAGGCAATCCCTTTTCCATTGTCGCCCAGTTCGATCTGGACGAAATCTCCCACATCCTTTAATTCCATCGTGATCTTTCCCTTCGGCTTGTCCATATATTTCAGGGAATTTGACACGATATTATTGATGACTCTCCTGAGCTGTTCCGGATCCACGATCACTTTGCAGTCTTCCTGCATCGCATTGCGGTATGTGAACGAAACACCTTTTGCTTCCAGTTCCATATGGAGATCTTCTGCACAGTCTTCAAAATACTCTTTCGCGGAGATCGTTGCGAAATTGTACGGGATCCTGTTCGTATCAATCTTGGAATACAGCGTCAGCTCATTGATAAGAAGATCCATCTCATTAGCTTTATTATATATGGTCTTGATATATCTGTCCATCTTTTCCGGCGTATCTGCCACGCCGTCCATGATTCCTTCCACATACCCTTTGATGGCAGTGATCGGCGTCTTCAGATCATGGGAAATGTTGCTGATAAGCTCTTTATTCTCTCTGTCAAACTGAACTTTCTCCTCTGCATTCGCCTTGAGGCGGAGACGCATTTCCTCAAAGTCCTGACAGAGCTGTCCAATCTCATCGTCCGACTCCTGCCTGATCTCAAAGTCCAGATTGCCTTCTTTGATGTTGCGGGCCGCTTTCTGCAGCTTCGCCAGAGGCACCGAGACCGACCGGTAGATCCAGTAGATCAGAAGTGCTGTTGTGATAACGACCAGCATCATATACAGCTGCATCACCTCTCCGCTTTCGCCTCTCCCGATCATGTGCACCCCTACGGTTATAAAGATCATCGGCAGGATCATGACTGCCAGAAATACAATGACCAGCTTCGTTTTGAGTTTCATCCGGGGCTCCTTTCCAGTCAAAAAATACCGGGCACTTTTCTGCAAAAGTACCCGGTACTTTTGACGATCATTTTCAGAATATTTTACAAATATTTCTTCAAATCGTCAACCTTATCCAGTCTCTCCCATGGGAGATCCAGATCCGTACGTCCAAAGTGACCGTACGCTGCCGTCTGCTTATAAATCGGCCTGCGCAGATCGAGCATCTTAATGATACCTGCCGGACGCAGATCAAAATTATCGCGGACAATCTCAACCAGTTTCGTATCCGACACTTTTCCGGTTCCGAATGTATCAACAGAGATTGAAGTCGGCTGTGCCACGCCGATTGCATAGGAAAGCTGGATCTCGCAGCGTTTTGCAAGTCCTGCTGCCACAATGTTCTTCGCTGCATAACGCGCCGCATACGCAGCGGAACGGTCCACCTTTGTGCAGTCCTTTCCGGAGAATGCACCGCCGCCGTGGCGTGCCATGCCGCCATATGTATCAACAATGATCTTTCGGCCCGTCAGTCCGCTGTCACCGTGCGGTCCGCCGATCACAAATCTTCCTGTCGGATTAATGAAGAACTTTGTCTCGTCGTCAACCATATCAGCCGGAATGATCTCATCGAAAACATATTTCTTAATATCCTCATGGATCTGTTCCTGTGTCACCTCCGGATCATGCTGTGTGGAAAGCACGACTGCATCCAGGCGCTTCGGCATATGATTTTCATCATACTCCACCGTCACCTGTGTCTTTCCATCGGGACGCAGATACGGAAGAGTGCCGTTCTTCCTTACCTCTGTCAGGCGGCGTGACAGTTTATGTGCCATCGCGATCGGGTACGGCATGTACTCCTCCGTCTCATCGGATGCATAACCGAACATCATACCCTGGTCTCCGGCTCCGATCGCCTCAATGTCATCCTCTGACATTGTATGCACTTTCGCCTCAAGAGCTTTGTCCACGCCCAGCGCGATATCAGCGGACTGCTCGTCGATCGTTGTGATCACACCGCATGTATCTGCGTCAAATCCGTATTTTCCTCTCGTGTAGCCGATCTCGCGTACCGTATCACGCACGATTTTCGGGATGTCCACATATGCTTTTGTGGTGATCTCGCCCATGACCATTACCATACCTGTCGTACAGCATGTCTCACACGCCACACGGCTCATCGGGTCCTGCTCCATCAGTGCGTCCAGGATCGCGTCCGAGATCTGGTCGCACATCTTGTCCGGATGTCCTTCGGTAACTGACTCAGATGTAAATAATAATTTCTCCATACAATAATTCTCCTTTCAACTTTCTCCGCTGGATCGTTCATCCGTTGCCGGCAGTTTATTACGGATTACCTGCATTGGAAATCCTTGCCAGACAAAGAAAGCAGCCCGCAAAAAGCGGACTGCCGATATTTCTCACAACAATCCTCTTATTGTTCGATCACTCGCTCAGGTTGGCACCTTCCATGTAAGGGGTTGCCGCAGCTTCACAGATCCTTTGTATCTCCACTGC
>DWWO01000049.1 GCA_019119675.1 Candidatus Mediterraneibacter faecipullorum
TTTAGCTGTATCACAGGTTTGTTACTTTGTCTTATGTTCTGTAACCGGAGCCGGAAGCATCCCCTCCCCGTTTGTTCCGAATACGTGAGTCAATCAAACTGCATCTGAGTGATTTTCGGACGTTTTACTGAGAATATGTCTCTCAGAGAAACACGAATTTCAGAACCCTTCTTCTTTCCTTTTCATCCTCATCTCTCTTCGTTTCTTCGCCGCTTCCCATTCTGCTTTCTCTGCCTCAGTCTCTATCATCAGCCTCGGCACGGGTTTGGGTTTATCGTTTTCATCAAGTGCGACCATAGTAAAATATGCCCGGTTGATGGGATGGCGCATGCCGTCATCGATGTGTTCCACATAAGTGTCCAGTCTCACTTCGAGAGATGTAGTTCCCACATAAGTTACTTTTCCTATAATAACAACCATTTCACCATTATAGGCCCCATGGATAAACCGCAGGTTATCTACCGACGCAGTGATCACATTAGAGCGTGTATGGCGCATCGCCACCATACCGGCGGCCTCGTCAAGCCACTGCATAAGCAGGCCGCCGAAAAGTCTTCCCGCTGAATTCAAATGGTTCGGCCGGACCAGGCGTGCAATCTCCACCTGTGATTCTGCTACTTTTCTTTCTCCGATCATAATTATCTCCGCTCCTGATATATTTTTCACGTCATACGCTGCCTGTTCCGTTTTCCCGGCGAGGCAGGACGTTTTCTCTATTGTAACAATTGACACAGCCGAAAACAACACCCACATCTCTATCCTTGCATCTCTTTCCTTGCCAACTTTCACTCCATCATTTACAATAATCTGGAAAATAAATTTTACAAAGCGAGGCAGACATGGCAAACATCAAACTCACACTCCAATATGACGGGACCCGTTATCTGGGATGGACACGCCCGGAAAAAGACGGATATAACAAAACAGTTTCCTACAGATTATCTTCTGTTCTGGGAAAAATGACAGGCAGCCCGGTCACACTCCATGCAGGCGCCAAGACCGAGCCTGGCGTGCATGCACTGGAACAGACCGTCAGCTTTGTCACGGATGCTTTTTCCGATATAGAAATGCTTCATCAGGATCTGGATCATTACCTTCCCATGGATATCCGCATCCTTCACTGCGAGGCTGTGCCGGAACGATTCCGGGCCGATCTGAACGCCCGGTCACGCACGTATGAATACCGGATCTGTACCGCCCCTGTTTATAATATTTTTACGGCTGCATACACAGCTCACGTCTGTCCGGCACCGGATATCAGCGCCATGGAAACTGCCGCCGGATATTTGAAAGGACGCCATAATTTCCGGTTCTTCTCGGGTGCGAAGAAGAAAAAGGGAACAGAGAAAGAATTGACCGGGATCACTTTCCGGAAGTCCGATGATACAGGTAATGATGCAGATACGCTTATCCTTTCGCTTACCGCCAGTGATTTTCTCTACCGGATGCCTTCTCTGATCATCGGAACGCTCCTGGAGATCGGTCAGGGAAAGCGGGCGCCTGAGAGTATACTGCATATTTTCGATGGGACAGAAAAAGCAGGCGCCCCCTGCGAAGCAAAAGGACTCCTGCTCAAATCTGTACAATATTAAACATGAAACTGCAGCAATGTCAATACTAATGCGGCTGCCGCTTCCTCTTTTTTATCATAAGAACAATCCGGCTATATGGAATGCGATAAAGCTTACCACCCAGGCAACTGCAAGCTGGAAGAGCACAATGCCGAGTGTCAGCTTCTTGCTTCCCACTTCTCTGTGTATCGTGGCTATCGTCGCTGTACACGGCACATACAGCAGACAGAATACCATGAGAGAATACGCATTTGCCGCGCCGAATCCCATTGCCCCGAGCGTGGCCACAAAGCTGTCCATGCCATGGGATGTGGTAATATTCTGTATTCCGAAAAGCACACTGCAGCTCGACACAACGACTTCCTTTGCCGCGATTCCGGAAATAAGCGCAACCACGATCTGCCAGTAGCCCAGTCCAAGCGGACGGAAGAACGGTACGATCGCTTTTCCGATGATCGAGCCGAAGCTGTCTGCAATATCTGTCACATAACCTGTCGGGCCGAAATTCAGGAGCACCCACATAATGATCGATGCGAGGAAAATAACGGTTCCCGCTTTTGTCAGATAATCTTTTACTTTCTCCCACACATATACCGCGATCGTACGTGCATTCGGCGCTTTATACTCAGGCAGCTCGATGAGCAGTGCATGTTCCGCCTTGCTGCCGTCAATCTTTGAGATGATAAATGCAGTCAGGATCGCGATCACGATTCCCAGCAGATACATGGAGTAACATGCCAGCATTGCATGTTCCCCGAAAAACATCGAAGAAAACAGTACATAAATCGGCAGTCTGGCGCTGCAGGACATGAATGGCGTCACAAGGATCGTCTTCAGTCTGTCTTTCCTGTGCTCCAGCGCACGCGATGCCATGACCGCCGGAACGGAACAGCCGAATCCCAGCAGCATAGGCAGGAATGCCCTTCCCGAGAGTCCGAGATGGCTCATGATGTCGTCCATAACGAACGCAACTCTTGACATATAACCGCTGTCCTCAAGGAAAGCCAGGGCAAGGAACAGGATAAAGATATTCGGCAGGAACGTAAGGATGCCGCCCACGCCGGAAATGATACCGTCCACCAGAAGCGAATTGAGCATCGGAGAGGTTCCGGCCGCCTCAAGCCCTGCGCTTACTGCCCCTGTCAGGAGGTCAAGCCCTGTTTCGAAGTAGCCCTTCAGCCAGTCTCCCACAGTAAATGTCAGGAAGAATACCAGCGCCATGATCAGCAGAAAGATCGGAAGCCCCAGCCATCTGCTCGTCATATAGCGGTCAATATGGTCCGTCTGTTCCGCCTTTGCACTTTTATTGACCAGTGTTTCATCGATCACTTCTTCTATAAAATCATATTTTTCATTAATAATATCTTTTTCATAACTCCGGTCAGCAATCCCTGTCATATCGATGGGATACTTTTTCATCACCGGATCATCCTGTTCAAGCATCTTGATGGCGTGCCAGCGCATATTGTCCATCTCAGGATATTTCTCACGGAACTGCTCGATGATCGAATCAATCTTATCCTCTATCTCATCGTCATACACCATGGCATACTCGCTGTGGTGATTGTGTTTATGTCCCGTTTGATCCGAATGATGATGGATGAACGGTCCCTGCTTTGCATATTCCTGGTGATGCGCCACCGCATGGAGCAGGATTTCAAGCCCCGTGCGTTTTCTCGCCGATACAGGGATCGCAGGAATGCCGAGCATCTCAGGAAGACGGTGAAGGTCGATCTCCATTCCCCTCTCTTCTACGATATCCATCATATTGAGTGCCAGAACCACCGGTTTCCCAAGCTCAATGAGCTGTAACGTCAGATACAGGTTTCGTTCCAGACAGGACGCATCCACCACGTCCACGATCACGTCTACCTCATCGCTCATAATGCACTCACGGGACACCTTTTCTTCCATTGTATAGGAAGTCAGGCTGTAAATGCCGGGCAGATCGATCAGCTTGAACTCCTGCCCCTTGTATGTAGTACGTCCTTCTTTCTTCTCCACCGTAACGCCCGGCCAGTTCGCCACTTTCAGGTTAGCTCCGGTGTAAGCGTTGAACAATGTCGTCTTTCCGCAGTTGGGATTCCCGATGAACCCCACATTTATCACTTTTCCGCTCATGCCGCTTCCTCCTTTACGAAGATATTGTCGGCAATGCGTCTCCCGAGTGCAAAGCGTGTCCCGCGGAATTTTACGGTCATTGCGCCCTTTTTATCATTGTTTAATATCGTGATCTTAGATCCTTCCGTCAGGCCGAGCGCCTCGAGCCTGCGCTCAAGGTTCAGTTCAATCTGTATTTTCTCGACCACATAAGTATGATTATTTTTTCCCTCTTTAAGTTTCATAATAGGCCTCACCCTTTGTATGTCTGCTATTGATAATTTTTCTCAAATGATATTATATATTGTGAGGCTCTATAAGTCAATTTCTTGTGTCAAATCTTGTCGCGATCATATGAACAATGTACGGAATGAGGATAACCGGTATTGCAAGGTAAGCAAGAAAACTGTACGCTTTCTGGATCAGGGTAAGCAGCCCGAACTGGGCTATCCCGAAATCCACGATACAGCAGATGAGCGCCGCAATGATCTCTTTTCGTGTAATCTGAAATTTCCTGTTCTCCGTCGATTTTCCCGAGGTATTTTTTCTCTCCCCGCAGATTCTCTTCACCATTGCCGCTACCATATTGACAGCTGTAGAAACAGCGCCGAGGATGATCAAAATGGAAATGAGCGGAGTCATGAAAGAAGCGCCCACGCCGTTCTGTACCATAAAGAGCGTCGGCACGCTCTGTCCGGCAGCTTCCGGGTCCGTGTAGATCGTCATAAGTCCCAGCACGACCATGACCATCATCAGCGCATTTACCACAAATCCGACTCCCATACTCTTCACCGCATCACCCGGCCTGTCAAATGATTTCGCATGCTGCACGAACACTGCAATATTGGAGAGCTGGAACGTTCCGTACAGGAATGCCGAATAAAGCGCATCCCCCAGTGGCAGTTCTGCCTGTGCCATGCTATCTGCAGCCTCTGATATTCCCGATAAACCGGAAATGATGTTTGGAATATACACGATCAGCAGTCCCGCGATAATACAGATGGACAGTACGGAAGCTACTTTCCGCACCAGATCTGTCCCGAATATGGCAACCACAAATATGAACACACCGATCAGAAATGTGCAGAACAGATATGGAAGCCCTGTCAGCGTGCTCAGTGTCGCACCGCCCGTGGCAAATGCAACCGCCGGAGCTACACACATCACGCAGATATAAAGGATCTCGAACAGATTCGAGAATATCGGCGCAAATCTCCCGTAAAACTCATTATTATAGGATCTGTAATCATAGACTTCGTGTTTTCTTGCAAAGCGCAGGCTGTATGCAAAGAACACCGTGTTGTAGAGCATTGCAAGCACCGGCATGATCAGGCTCCAGATGCCGTACCTGACGAAATAGCTGTATATCTGAGCTCCTGATGCGAATCCGCCTCCAAAATGTGTCGTAAACCATACAAATGCCACTCCAAGAATGACTGCCCCTGTTTTATTCTTCTTCATTGTCTTTTCTCACTCTTTCCCTTAGTCTGTCCATTGCCTCTGTCAGCATTTCCTTTGTCACTCTATACGGATAATGAGCTACATCCGACATATCCGGAATGCGCTCCATGCATTCCTCCCACTGTTCTTCCGTGATCTCGATGTCCTCAAGCGAAACCGGAAGATCAACCGCCTGGTTCAGCCTGTAAATCTTCTCAAATTCGTCATACTGCTGATCAACGAGGAGCGCCAGCAGGATGCCGAATCCGACTACTTCGCCGTGCAGATGTCTCTCCTCGATGACCGGATAGGACGTCATAGCATAGAATACCGCGTGCGCGAGACCGCTGTTGTAGTCCGGCGTGTAATCCTTTGTCAGGAAGATGGACGCAATTCCCGTAGTCACGACGATTGCCAGCACGACCTGCTCCACATCATAGGTGCAGAGCCCTTTCTTGTGGTCTTCCAGCGCTTTCGGCCCGTACTGGATCAGCGGATCACAACACATCCGGCTGACTGCCACGCCAAGAGCAGTAAAATGTTCCAGCTGCTCGTCCCTCGATGAGATCGTGGCCTCATAATATTTCGCATAAGTATCACCGATTCCTGCCCACATATACTGGCTGGGCGCCTTGGCAATAATTTCCGTATCAATAAATGAATGCATGACCGGCCTGATGAAAAAGTGCGGTTTCAGAAATGTGCCGTCCTCATTGTACATAATGGAAACCGATGTGCAGGCGGAGCAGTTTGACGCGATCGTCGGAAATGCAAATACCGGCTTATCGTCCGTGATACACAGACACTTCACTGTGTCCAGCGCCTTGCCGCCGCCTACGCCGAATACCATGTCAGCCTCCTGATAAAGAGGCATGGCGCGCAGCTTTTCCACTGTGGCATACGTACAGTTCTCACCATAAATTTCTTTTCCGATGATCTCAAGGTTCGTCTGCTCCACATAAGACCTGATCTTGTCATATGCTGCTGCAAGTGCTTTTCGCCCGCCGATCACAAGAACTTTCTTCCCGTATGATTCACATACCGGTCCGATCTTGTCATAAATTTTATCTCCGATAGAATAATTCGGAAGGTGTACTTCGTAATTTTCAAGTTTCATGGTAATCTCTCCTTTCCTCTGTGCTGCCATGTATCGCATACATATGGGATATCAGTTGTTTTCCACTCAGTCTTTTTTTGAGCGGATAAGGGAAGATTCCTTCCCTCACCCACTCACTGCGATACCTCGTTCCTCTCGCGGCATTGCCGCTCGATGACCGTTGCCCGTCGGATGTCCGCTCGTGTAAGCACGGCGGTCGTCCTCCGGGCGTATCGCACAAAAGAAAAAGCCCTTATCCCATACAATAAAATTGCAGGGACAAGAGCTGTAATTCATACTAATACTCCTGCGGTGCCACCCGGCTTGACGTAATATACTACATCCACTCATGCATACTGACATATGCTTTCTTTGATAACGGAGTCAGTTCTCCGGCTCGCCTACTCTGATTTTCAACTCGCCCTCAGAAGCCCATTCACTCCAAGTCCGGCATACCGCGATCCCACCGCCCGCGGCTCTCTGTGAAGCGTCCAGTGAAGTTACTTGCTCTTCCTCATCGGTCTGGTAACACTTTATCACTTTAAACTCAAAATGTCAACAATTTTAAGATAACAGGAACAGTACGGGAACAGTACGGATTTCCGAGTGGCGCGGGCTTAACTGTTATCTTTGAATCAGAACATTCCCGTCCAGATCTGTCTCATGCATATCCACCGCCCGCACCCGGCTGTCGTCATACGTCTTATAATAGTAAACGCCTGTCCTGGTGTTGGCACAGCAGGAATAAGTGGTAATATCATAGGTTCCCTGCTCCGTCACTACGGATCCGCGGACCATGGCCACACTGTCCAGAATGTGGAAGAACTGGGAGACGTTCGCCTTTTCCTCTTCCGGAGCCACGGAATTCCATTTCAGAAATACCGCACGCACAAAGCGGGACACCGATGATGCGTCACCCGGAAGCCCCAGAGCGCCCATTCCCTGTGCATAAGGCTTAAGATCCAGCCTGTCCGCAAAACGATTCTGTGGGCTCTCCGCTGTCAGGTTCATATAATTGTTCATATTCATCCTGTGATACTCAAATGGCGGATTATTCGTCAGCACTCCAAATGGGTTTTCATATATTTTTAATCCGTCTCTGACCGCCTCAAGAACAAGACATCTCTCCCGGTCTGCCAGCATCCAGTGAAGCGGCGCTGGCGGCATCTGATCCGAAAATGCAAGATCAACAATCTTCATTTCATCCAGATACTCTTCCGCTTCCGTCACAGAAGCACATTTCCCGAGAATCCACGCGATCACTTCAAACGAGGCAATCTCCAGGCCTTTTCCATCCGGTTGCTGATAAAATGCATTTCCCGGAAAATTTAGTCCAGCCATCGCAAGACCTTTTTCGTTGACAGCCTCGGCATACAGCGGGAAACTGTCGTTAGCTGATGCCATGCCGATCATGGCGTAGTGATGATCCTGCCGCTCGGCTTTCCGGAAAATAAGAGGGAAACTGCGTGGGGTGATCGTGACGGTTTCACCGAAAGAACAGTCAAGGTCGAGGTTGCGGCCGAAGTAGAAATCGTTGTTGAGGTAGGTGATACAGGTGCACATGAGCCCTCCTAAAATTATGGCAAATTATTTTTTCATAATACGAAGCCACTCTTCTTCAATATCAATATCAATAAGATTTTCTATATATTGTCGGTGTTTAACTTCATTTCTTACATTCTGCACAGCGTGTAATCCAAATGCCGCTAATTCAGGAATATTCATTGTCATAAGAAATGTGCCTGCTGGCCCTCCAGGTTTACCGGATGTCTGACTCTTGACAAAGGCATCTCCTATATCTAACGTAGAAAATACCGCACTGGAAACCAACAGTAACCGATCCACTTCTCTTCGGGAAGCTGAGGGCATGCTTTCTTTTAAAGATTGCCCATAGTAAAAATGCTGTTTCAAAATCCAGTATGTTCTAATAAGAGTTTCATTTATAATTACAGGAATCAACTGCGCAGTAAATGCACGAACATCATAGCCATTCTGAAACATCCATTCTGACACTTTCGCTACGTTTAAGGACTGTCCATTAATTTCAAACGAACCAAACTGCAGCTTTTGTAATGCTGCCCATCCCGGCACAGGTAGTCCTGCACCTCTCCCTTTTGACGTCTTACTTCCCGCAACGTCTGATATCAGGTGGCCAAACCAGTTTTGTGTTGATTCAATAATTTTTTTTATAATATTATCAGAATTCGCAGTCTTTTTAGTAACTACTCTGACCAAGTTCCCTGTCTCCGGAGAGATTAATGTTGTCATTCCACTGATCTGATCAATAATCCCAATAATCAGTCCAAATATACTCGGTTCATGAGCCAGAGAAAACAAATGGTGATTAGACGGATTCAGCCAGGGAGTCTTTCCACTCTTATTTATTGAAATATCATATGAAACCTTGTGCATCTTCTCAAGGTAACTTATTGCCTGTTTTTTATCCCAATTCTTTACTTCAGCTATTTTTGAATTAATATCAGCTATTTTATCTTTTTTATCAGGCGCATGAAGTAATATACTGTTTTTTCTGTTTTCTAGTTCACCTATTCGCTCAAGCACTGCAAAACGCTTTACAATTCTATCATATACTTTATCAACTTTATCTTGAAGCACAGAACTTTTTGTATTGCTGCCCACGGTTCCAACCAAAACTATATCAATAATCCCCGCAACAATTCCACTTGCAGTTGCAATACAATAGTCTATCTTGTCAAGACGACAGAGGTCAAAATGTTCGACAAGTTGATGATTCATTTGTATCACTTCAGTTTTAGAAAACATATTAAAGAATGGATTGGAAAGATCAATGTTATGATCTGCTGCATATTTACGGACTATCTGTAGATTTTCATCCCAATCATCCCCTATTTCTACTGTTTCCAATAATGTGGCATCAAATTCTAAGGATGTATCTTTCTCACGAAGCCCGGCTGTATTTTCTATGAAAGAATCTATCTCTTCAGAAGAAAATGGTGTATGATTTTTATCGTACTGTAAATCAGCAAGCAATTTATTCTGTTGCGCAAGGATTTCATCAAAATCCTTTTCTATTTCTTTTGATGCAAAAATATTTTCATCTAGCTTTTTCCGACTTTCCGTCTGTACAAAAGACTGAACTGTCAATATTTCCGAGATTTCTTTCAAAAGTTTTTCATCTAGCTTCTTACTCATTTTGACCGCTTATTAATCCTTTCAAACCGCTTATGCCTTTTTTCATAAGAACGTTCGTTTTAGCAACTGTAGATTTTGAAAGATCATAATAACCAACAGTTCCCAGAATCTGGTCCAACTTTTCCAGCTTTTCTTCATCATCTATGTTCTGTAAAATATATTCGCCATTTCCGTCGCTTTGATAACATGCATATACGTATTCCCTGAATGGAATCTGATACTGTGTCTTTTTCACAAGTTCCTCAAATTTATTAAAATCCAGTTTTTCAGGCAAATGGCTTAATAATATATTAATCTGACTCTTTTTTTCTTCTTCAAAAATCAACCTTGATCCTGCATCAAGAGATTTTGCCATTTGTATATATTTAAGTAGCTGCTCATGATTGGCGAGAATCTGATCTTTCTTTTCCATTAGCTCTGCAATCTTTGTTGTAGTCCAATTAATATCTTCAATCAGATAATTTTCCGATTTCTGGAGCTCTTTAATTTTTTGCTGCAACATAGTCGAACGTATTGCATACTTTTCTGAGTCTGCTGTTCCCGAAAAATATTTGACGCCGCGATATGCCCCGTATCCCAGTCCACCTATTGCTGCTAAACCCAACGCCATTCCTCCCGTTGACGCCATGGAAATAGTAAACAAGCCACCCCATATTCCCGTTGATACGCCCCCCGTAACAGCAAGAGCCGCAAGCGAAACCCCTGCTGCCGTGCCAATTGCCGCAAGTTCAGACATAGCCTTTTTAATAGTATTATCGTCAATTTTTTCTTCTATGATTCGGCGATCTTGTAAAAGTCTTCGTACAAAGAAATCGACTTGGGAATCTGAAACTCCAAATAATCTTTGATATCTCACAAATATCTCATCATTTTTCCACTCTTCAGGATTATTTTTACTAATTGACAAAATATCATTTAACAGGGACTGGAAAATGGTCGGGACACTTCCCCTTGGAATATAATTTCGGATATCTGTTATTAAATCTTCCGTAGGAACTTTTATTTCCCCAATCCTGTAAGTACGAAGGGCATCCGCCAATTCTGTCGAAACATTTAGTCTTCCCATAAGACCAATAAGCTCTTTATATTCTTCATTATCTATCTGACCATCATCCTCATACAGATAATTCGTAACAATTTTTAAATACAATAGAATACATTCCATTCCCATATCCTTAAGCAACAAGAATTGGTCTGTAGTTTCTATTACATCTACGTCTGACAAAATCCCACTTAAAATTTCTGATAAAAGTTTTAAGGGGAAATTAAACCCATAGTCCTTAGAAGAAAATCTTAGAAGATCTCCATCAGTTTTATGCACATCAAGTATTTTTTCTATCGATACTTTATTATTAGCATCCCGAGATTCTTTTTCTTCATATTTCACATTCCTAATAGAATCATATTCAATACATACTGAATTTCCAAAAGCTGGTCGAAGATAAACTTTATCCCCTAGAAATAGAATTCCCTCTTTACCTGAATGGAATACTGTAGTATCAATCAGACCGGTTACTTTCATAGTATCCGCTCCGTTACCAATCGTTTCAGCAGCACTCACTAATTTCTTTTCAGTAATTTCCGGCGCAATTGAAATATCTGCATTTTCATGTGCATTTTTAAGGAAATGCTTTATCAGGTCTTCAGAACTTTCAAACTTTATTTTTTTCTTTAACGAAGAATTATCTTGTTTCTGTAAATCAGATAATCTGTATCCGCACTCCGGACAAAATTTCACATTTGCTTCAAGTTTATGCCCACACTCCGGACAAAATTTCATCATCTGTAACTCCTTTCAAAAACGGCTATTTTGTGTTGACACTAATATATATCTTAATAGGCAACTACAATCAACTCAATTATAAATTATTATACCATATTAATTTTGTTAGTAAATATTCACCACTTTTCAGATTAGTATCTTTTATGTACCGAATTCACATAAATACAACACATAAGCAGTAATCGAACTCCGATTCTTACCCCATCTTACTACAAGGTTTTCGAGTACCACCGGCTGCTTCTAAACTGTAAAACCCGATAAAAAAGCAGTAATCTTTTCTTCTGAGAAAACTGACTTCCTACTTCTCCTCGCACACCTGGAAGATATAAAACTTCAAATAATAAGAATCCCCCGCTCCCCACAGGATCGGATGATCCGGCGCCTGCGTCCTAAACTCCACCTGTCTCAGTCTCTTATGCACATTTTGCGCCGCCTGCCCGATCGTCTTTGTGAAGAGCTCCTGATCCATGAAATGGGAACACGAACATGTCGCCAGATATCCGCCATCCTTCACCAGTTTCATCCCCCGCAGATTGATCTCCCGGTAACCCTTCACCGCTTTTTTGATCGAACTTCTCGATTTTGTAAATGCCGGCGGATCAAGGATGACTACATCATATTTCTCGCCCTGTTTTTCCAGACGCGGAAGAAGATTGAAAACATCTTCACAGATAAACTCCACCCGGTCTTCCAGTCCGTTCAGAGCGGCATTCTCTCGCGCCTGAGCCACGCCCAGCTCAGAAGCATCCACTCCGGTCACGTGTGCTGCTCCTGCAATTCCTGCATTCAGCGCAAAAGACCCGGTATGGGTAAAGCAGTCTAATACCCGTGCTCCTTTGCAGAGCTTTGCCACTGCCCGCCTGTTGTATTTCTGGTCAAGGAAGAAGCCGGTCTTCTGGCCGTCCTTTACGTCCACATAATAGCGCACACCATTCTCCACGATCTCCACCTTTGTATCAAAAGGCTCACCGATAAATCCCTTACGGCGTTCCATTCCTTCCTGCTCGCGGACCTTCGCATCGCTGCGCTCATAGACGCCCCGGATATGGATCCCGTCTTTCTCCATCAAATCTTTTAAAATGTCCACGATCATCACTTTAAAGCGGTCGATACCCAGAGCGAGAGATTCCACCACAAGTACGTCCGCAAACTTATCCACCACGATACCCGGCAGGAAATCCGCCTCGCCGAAGATTACTCGGCAGCTTGAGATATCATCCATCACCTTTTTCCGATACTCCCATGCATTCTGCACGCGCATACGGATAAACTCCTCATTAACTTCCGTGTCACGGTTTCTCATCATCATGCGTACCGTCAGTTTTGAATTCCGGTTGATAAATCCCCGGCCCAGCGGATAGCCGTCGAAATCGTGGACGAGTACAATATCGCCGTCCTCAAAGCTTCCCATAATACTTTCTATCTCATTGTCATAAATCCACGGGCCGCCCTGCTTAAGTGTGCGTCCTGCGCCTTTTCTTAATGTAACAACTGCATTAGACATAATCTTCCTCCCTTATCTGGTAGTAACAGTTATGACCGAACTGTTACTACCGATAAAATGTTTTCATTTTCTTTCCAGATTTCTGAAGAATATCATACCACAGAACATTTGCGCAGACCAGCGCCGGCATGCAAAGAATGTTCTGCATTCACGGCTTTTTGTTTTCATTCTTTGTCTACCGGCGCTGATATCGGTTATCCATATTTTGTTTTCTCCGAATTCCACTTATTTCAGCAGCATTTCATAAGTGAACCTCCCCACTGCCTTCTGCAGCAGCACCCATGCCAGCAGAGCACACAGCACTCCCAGTCCCAGCAGTATCCATACATTCAGCAGCATGACTCCCGCGAACTGACCTGCAACGAGCAGAATCAGCGGAACGATAAGGAAAACCGCACCCTGCTGGGATTCTTCTACACTCTGAGCTTTTGCCGATCCCCTTACGATCAGTGTCACTGTAATCAGTGAGATGGACGGTGATAGAAGGCACAGAATCACAATCCAGCCTGCCGCCGGCACGATCAGCATATCCATGATGAAAATTGCTTCCATTTCCAGCACGATCATCATAGCGGCAAAAGAGATCAGGGCCACCATCATACTGAAAAGAAAAGAAGCCAGGACTTTTGCCTGAAAAATCTGCTTCACACTTAATGGACAGTAGAGAAGTGTCTCCAGCGTATGTTTTTCTTTTTCTCCCACAAATGAACTCGCCGCCATTATGGAAGCAGTCATAATCGGTATCATCAGGAAGAATACCGGCAGGATATAGTTCAAGATCAAACCCGTAACCGCCATTTCCACACCGCCCGTCCTGCTTCCCTGCGGCAGCAGCTCCAGCATTTTCAGTATATCCGGATCATCCGGCGCGAAATGGATCGCAACGACAAAAATAGACGGGAGAACGATTGTAAGAATCAGAGGGACGATCAGCAGCTCCAGGAAGAGCCTCCTGTTTGATATGATCCCCCGGAAATCTTTTTTCATCACTGCATACATTGCGCGGTTCATGTCTCTTCCTCCTTCCCTTTTGTCGTAAGCGTGAAATAAATATCCTCAAGAGAAGACCGGACGATTTTGACTTCATAAATATCTCCTCCTGCCTCAACAATATTTCGGATAATACCAGGTATCTCTTTCTCGGACTGTATTTTCACATGAAGATTACGTTCGGTACTCTCTGGAAGATTTTCCCCCCGGATCAGGATCTCCGCGCCGGGATTCACCTCTTCTCGCAGTTCTTCCAGCGTCCCCTGGGCAAGAAGCCTGCCCTCTTCGATCAATCCGTATCTTGTGCAGATCTCCTGCGCATATCGGAGCTGATGTGTACAGAGAAACACCGTCGTCCCCTGTTCTCCTGCCATCTCCCGTATGAGACGGTTTACATTCTGGGCGCTCTCAGGATCAAGCCCGGACGTAGGTTCATCAAGGAATAATACCTCCGGACGGTGAATCATTGCCCGCGCCAGGGATAACCTCTGCCGCATTCCGGTAGAGTACGCTGCCAGTTTCTGCTCTGCTGCCTCTTTCAACTCCAGTTTTTCCAGAAGGACCATTGCCCGCTTTTTTCCCTCCTCTTCCGATATTCCGAATATCTGCGCATAGAAGATCAGATTCTGAAGTCCGGTCATATTATCGTACATACGGGCATGTTCCGTAAGGACGCCTGAAACGGCATGTACCTTTTCCGGATCCCTGACCGGATCATATCCCATTACACTGCATCTGCCCTCCGATGGAACAAGCATCCCGTTAAGCAGTTTCACTGTGGTCGTCTTTCCTGCTCCGTTAGGTCCCAAGAATCCAAACACTTCTCCTTTTTCGAGAGAAAGGCTGACGTCTTTCACAGCTTTCTTCCCTCCAGAAAATGTCTTGGATAAATTTTCCAAAACAACTGTCTGCATCTTAAATCTCCTCCTGTCTGTACAGCCGTTCCACGATTTTCCGGAAACGGGGCTCATTTGCCAATTCTGCAAATACCGGGTTCTCCGCGACCGCCTGCGTCATGCTGTGCCGGATAAGAGATTTCTGTTACATCCGACTGCCTGACTATACTGATATTGTATGTGAAAGTAACAAGGATTACAATGGAATCTCTCTCAATTCAGGTAGAATAAATCAACTGACAGGAAATTTTCCTGCCGGGCGGAGAACATTACCGGAAAATTGATGTTTCCTGAGAAAGAGAGTATAATTACCATACTCTATTCTGAAAGGGCGATCACACATGAAAGATAAAATACTGATCCGCGGGGCGCGGGTCCACAACCTGAAAAATATTGACGTTGACGTGCCGCTCGGGAAGATCGTAGGTATCGCCGGCATATCCGGCTCCGGTAAGTCTTCCCTGGCCCTTGGAGTCCTTTACGCTGAGGGATCGAGACGGTATCTGGACGCCCTGTCCACCTACACGAGACGGCGCATGACGCAGGCGGCGAAAGCAGACGTAGATGAAGTACTGTACGTGCCTGCTGCCCTTGCACTCCACCAGAGGCCCGGAGTTCCCGGCATCCGCAGTACATTCGGCACAGGGACAGAGCTTTTGAACAGTCTGAGACTGATGTACTCAAGGCTGGCAGATCACCGATGTCCCAACGGGCACTATCTTGCTCCTTCACTGGCCGTCGCTGCCGGACAGGAACTGGTCTGCCCGGAATGCGGTGCCCGTTTCTATGCTCCATCCGCAGAGGAACTGGCATTTAACAGTCAGGGAGCGTGCCACACCTGTGACGGGACCGGAACTGTACGCACAGTGGACCGCTCCACGCTTGTTCCCGATGACTCCCTCACCATTGAGGGCGGCGCCGTTGCACCGTGGAATTCTCTCATGTGGTCCATCATGGTAGATGTCTGCCGGGAAATGGGCGTGCGCACCGATGTTCCTTTCCGGGATCTGACGGACAGAGAGAAAGATATCGTTTACAACGGCCCTGCCGAGAAAAAGCATATCCTGTATTATTCCAAGAAAACCAATCAGGCAAGCGAACTGGATTTCACTTACTACAATGCTGTCTACACGGTGGAAAACGCTCTCTCAAAAGTCAAGGATGAGAAAGGGATGAAGCGGGTGGAAAAATTTCTGAAGCTGGATATCTGTCCCGAATGCGGCGGCACCCGTCTGTCTGAAGCCGCAAGAGCACCGAAACTGCGGGGGATTTCTCTGGATGAAGCCTGCCGCATGACTCTGGCTGATCTGACGGAGTGGGTATCGGAAGTTCCCTCCTCCCTGCCGGAGGAAATGCGTCCTATGGCAAAGAGTATCTGCGAATCTTTTGAAACTTCAGCAAAAAGACTGCTTGATCTGGGACTGGGATATCTGGCGCTGGACCGGGCCGCCTCCACGCTGTCCACCGGAGAACGGCAGAGGATGCAGCTTGCACGGGCAGTGCGCAACCGGACTACAGGCGTCCTCTATGTGCTGGACGAGCCGTCCATCGGGCTGCATCCTTCTAATATTGTCGGGCTGACCGGCGTGATGCACGACCTGATCGCGGACGGCAATTCCATCCTGCTGGTTGACCACGACACCCAGATGCTCTCCGAAGCAGACTGGATCATCGAGATGGGTCCCGGAGCCGGCATCGACGGCGGCGAAGTGATCGCACAGGGAACCGTACCGGAACTTGCCGGAAATACCGCTTCCATGATCGGACCTTTCCTCACTGGGAAACCCCAGGAGCCGATAAGACAACAGACAGATTTCTCCGAAATATTTGCCGGCGGGAAAATCCATCTCTCTACTTCAGCCATCCATACCGTTAAGCCGCTGGAAGTGGATATCCCGAAAGGAAAGCTGACAGTAGTTACCGGCGTGTCCGGTTCCGGCAAGACGACGCTCATCCTGGAGAGTCTGATTCCCGGTCTGGAGGCTTCGATCCACAGAAAACCTCTGCCGGATCATGTGCGCGCCGTCAGCGCAGACGGAATTACACATGTGAAACTGATCGATGCGACACCGATCGGTATCAATGTCCGCTCTACCGTAGCCACCTATGCCAATGTCCACGACGAGCTGCGCAAGACATTTGCCCGTACTGCTGACGCTAAGGAACTTGGTTATAAAGCAGGGGATTTTTCCTACAATACCGGGAAGCTGCGCTGTCCGGTCTGCGATGGGACCGGGGTGATCAATCTTGACGTGCAATTTCTTCCGGATGTAAAGATCACCTGTCCGCAATGCCGTGGTTCAAGATATTTAAAAGATGCTAAGAAAATAAAATACATAAATAAGAAAGATAAAAGTGGACGCTCCTGGTCTCTTCCGGAACTGATGGAAATGAATGTGAGCACGGCGCTGAATGCCTGTGCAAATCTGAAATCCGTCCGGCAGAAACTTCAGGTACTGGAAGATCTGGGGCTCGGATATCTCACTCTGGGTGAGGAAACGCCCAGTCTCTCCGGCGGAGAGGCACAGCGCCTGAAGCTGGCGAGCGAAATGGGTAAGGCACAGTCGGATTCCGTCTTTGTATTCGACGAGCCCACCATCGGGCTCCATCCGCTTGATGTACGCACCCTGCTGGACGTCTTCCAAACGCTCATCGATAATGGGGCAACCGTCATCGTCATCGAGCACGATCTTGACGTGATCCGCAATGCCGACTATGTCATCGACATGGGACCGGGAGGCGGAGAAGCCGGAGGAAGGATCGTTGCGGCAGGGACGCCGGACGAGATCCGGGAAACACCGGAGAGCATAACCGGGAAGTTTATATAGAATCCACAGCCATTCCCGCCGTCGTTACACATAGACACTTCTTCCAGAAGAACCGGGCCTGTCCCTGTTTCCACATGGAAATCATGATACAGATACGGCTGGATCGTAATACTCTCCCCCGGAGCCAGCCGTACTCTGGTGCCTGCCGGAACGGTATTTTTCCTCCATTTCCAGTATTTTTTTCTCTATCTGCCTGATCACATCCATGAATTCCTCATCTTCCTTACCGGTGGGATCGTCCAGTCCCCAGTTGATGACTTTCTTGCCGGGAATGTTGGGACATGCGACATTGCATCCCATGGACACATAGATATCGGCTTCCGGTATATCTTCCAGCAGTTTCGGATACTGCTCTTTCTCCATATCTATGCCGTACTCCTGTTTCATCAGCCTTACAGCATCCGGGTTGATCTGCGGTTTCACTTCGGTTCCCGCGGAATAACATTCATAACGATCGGACAGATATTTTCTCCCGAGTGCCTCTGCGATCTGGCTCCGGCAGGAATTGTGCACGCAGAGAAATGCAATCTTCTTTTTCTTCGCATTCACTCTGAAAAACGGACATCTTTTCCCGATACACTGATTATTCTGACTGCTGTATGTACAGACAACGTCTGACTTTTCCATCTCAATCCCCAGACTTTCTTTTACGAAATCAATTGCTCTGGAAATAGAAAGGTAAGAATCCCTCTTACAGCACCGGGGACCTCCGACCTCACCGATCGCCTCCAACGCTCTCGCAGTCATCTTGTGGGATAAGCCGAAATTGTCTTTTCCGAGCGGTGTGGATCCGGTAACGATAGAAATAAACATTCCCGCGCTGATCCCCGCCCCGCAGGCGCCCCAGAACCCGCAGGCGCCGCCCGGCACCGAAC
>DWWO01000009.1 GCA_019119675.1 Candidatus Mediterraneibacter faecipullorum
TATGTACCGCTGCGTTACGGCCCGAGCGAAAGCGGGTGCGCTAGCAATACCTATCTCCCGGCAGATACTTTGTTAGTACGGAAATTTAGACTTTACTCTGCTATATATTTACACGCCGCCAGCGCTGCCACTGCCCCGTCAGCCGCCGCTGTGGTAAGCTGTCTTACTTCTTTTGTGCGGCAGTCTCCTGCGGCGAAGATTCCCGGGCAGGAGGTCATGCAGTCCTCGGCTGCAAGTATGAATCCATTGCCGTCAAGTTTCACGACATCTGCAAAGAGCTCATTCTGCGGGATCTGCCCCACAGCAATGAATACACCGGACACTTCCAGTTTGTATTCTTTCATCGTCTTCTTATTATTCAGGATCAGACGCTCGACCGATGTGTCCCCGATGATTTCTTTTACCGTCGTACTCAGGACAAACTCTACATTTTCTTTGCCCTCGAGACGTTTTACAATGCTGTCTTCCCCCCGGAACTCATCCCTGCGGTGGATCAGATACACTTTATTACAGTAATTCGAGAGGAACTCAGCATCCTGAAGAGCCGTGCTCCCGCCGCCGACAACCGCCACATCTTTCCCGCGGAAGAACATGCCGTCGCATGTCGCGCAGTAAGAGACTCCGGCTCCTGTCAGGCGCTCTTCGTTCGGCACGCCGAGATGCCGGTGCGTCACTCCGGTCGCAAGGATAACGCTTTTACACGGATATTCTTTGCCTGCGGTCTCGATGACCTTGACTTTCCCCTCATCACGGATTCCCGTGACCTGTTCCATCACGGTCTCTGCTCCCAGTTTCGTCGCCTGATCAAGCAGATTCATGGAGAATTCACTCCCGCTCACACTGGCGATACCGGGATAATTTTCTACATTCGGTGAGGATGTGATCTGTCCTCCGAATGTGCCACCCTCGATAATGATAGTCTGTTTTCCGGCTCTCTGCCCGTAGATGGCAGCCGTCATTCCGGCGGTTCCTCCGCCAATGATACCTACGTCATACATATGATCAACCTTCCTTTTCTGCGTATTTTCTCATATTTGATGCATTCAAAACCTGTTCCGCTACATATTCCTCGACACATCCGCGCACGCTTTCATCGCCTCGATGACTGCGCTGCGGAATCCTTTTTCTTCAAGCACCCTGACTGCTTCGATGGTCGTTCCCGCCGGAGAGCATACCATATCCTTTAACTCACCCGGATGCTTTCCTGTCTCGAGCACCATTTTTGCGCTGCCATAGACCGCCTGTGCCGCGAACTGATACGCCTGCGGTCTGGGCATTCCCTCAGCTACAGCCGCATCTGCCATCGCCTCGATAAACATGAACACATAGGCCGGGGAGCTTCCGCTGACTGCCACGAACGCATCGATCAGATGCTCCGCCACGATCTCCACCTTGCCGAAGGAGCTCAGGATCTTAAGCGCATATTCTTTCTCCTCATCTGTCACATACTGGTTCACACATGCGGCTGTCATTCCCTCGCCCACGAGAGCCGGTGTGTTCGGCATAGTCCGCACGATTTTCACAGCTTTTCCGAACTGCTCTTCCAGCCATGCGAGTGTCTTACCCGGCGCGATCGTTATGATGAGCTGATCGTCACTTACGCTGTCCCTGATCTCAGCGATAGTCTCGGCATAATACTGCGGTTTCACAGAGAGGATCAGCACTTCAGCTTTCTCCGCAGCCTCGCGATTGTCATCTGTCACGCAGATACCGTATGTCTCTTTCACGCGATCCCGCCCTGCCGGCGAGATATCGGCCCCGATGATCTCCTCCGGCCGGAAGATCTCATTCTTTATGATCCCTCCCATGATGGCTCCCGCCATGTTACCTGTTCCGATAAATCCTAACTTCATGCTTCCTTTTTTCATTGTCTGTTCTCTCCTTCACTATTTCACTTTTATTTTCATCGTACGGAAAAACTTTTCTCGTCATCCCGGAGCGGGATCTCGGTGGTGTCCATCCATTCGACAGAGATAAATCTGTCGTGGTTGAGTCCCACGAGCAGTTTATTGATCAGCGTCTCTCTCCCCTGCACTTCCATGGTAACGGTTCCGTCCCACTCATTCTGCACCCATCCGGTAAGGTCCATGGATCGGGCAAGATATTTGGCGGTGTAGCGGAAACCTACCCCCTGTACTTTCCCGTGGAATACAATATGTTTCCTGACTTCTGACATATGTTCACTTCCTCTTTACGTTATAGTTAGTTCGCAGTCTTCTGCTGATTCAGCGGAATAAGAATGCGCAGCTCAAACCAGTTATCTCTAAGACCGGTGGTGACAGAACCGCCGTATTTTCTGACTGTGCTCTGGATACTCTTCATCCCGAATCCATGCAGATGTTTGTCCTTCTTAGTTGTCACGGGCATTCCGTTCCTGAATGAAATGTTTTCTTCTGTGTAGTTCTCAACACGGATCCTTAAAAAGCTCTTCTGCTCCGCCACCGACAGGTGGATCAGACGCTTCTCTTTGTCATCTTCCACCACTGCGATATGATACATGACAGGTTCTCCTTTTCTCTTCTGTGTCCATATGTACCAGTATAGCATTTTTCACCACAATATGAAAACAAAAATCGCCTGTCCGAATGACTTCCCTTTCAGACTGAAGTGCACGTCCAGGGATTTTATCACCTGATAACAAAACAGACAATGCCGGAATCTTTCCTTACTGAAAGATATCCCGGCATTGCCTGTCGTCATATCAGCTGTTTGTTATTTCTCGTCTTTTACAACCTTAAAGAAGGATCCTACGATATTGAACAGCACTGCCAGAAAACAAAGTACGATTCCGACCACTGCACTCATCATATCAGACATCGTAGAAGCGTTTCGCTCAAAGGACATGATCGATGCGATCCCTGCCACACGCGCACTGACGAAAAGCGCAAATGCTACCATCAGCAGGGCGCCGCTCACAACCGGGATCAGATCCAGAAGTCTGTTCTGTCCCATTGTGTTGGAGCCGATTACCATTACCAGCTCCAATATGATGGCTATAATAAGACACGCCATGATCCCGCTGTTAATGCCAAGGTTTGAAAAATAATCTGTGCCACAGTTGATCAGGTAAGCGATCGTTCCAGCCACAGCCAATATTACCGTAAGGATGATGAAATAGAATCCCACGGACTGTTTTTTCAGAAAACTCATCTGCCTTTACCCCCTTTATCAGCTTTCTTTTTTCATGTTTCTGACATACATCAGAACACACGCAAGTGTCAGAACTGCAAATACGATCTGAGCCGCAAGAAGCGCGTTATCATACCATGTATTTACACTCTCGATGGTAGATGTCTCATTCAGGCCGTCCATTGCATTGGAATTTGCGATAGCATAATTCTGCCATGTCATAACATTCTTCAGATCCTGCATCAGCTGTGCATCCTGACTGACATTCTCTGTTGTCCAGTAATCCCATTTTGCGCTGATAGCTTCCATCGTACTGTCACCCGTATTACAGGTCATGGTCACACCGCAGTGAACCGCTTCTTTAAGGACACTGTAGTTTGCATCCTGTATAAAGTCCTCACTCATCAGTCCGCTGAATCCCCACTCGCCGCGGAGGATATTCATAAGCAGTCCGTAATGAGCATTTCCTGCTGTGATACCGATACGGTTGTATGTTGTCATCATTCCGAGAGTTCCTGCGTCCTCAACTACTGACTGAACTGCCCGCAGTCCGTTTTCACGTGCGGTCTGCTCTGTCATAAATGTAGCGATACCGGAACGGTTGATCTCTGTGTCGTTAAATGCGAAGTGCTTCGGTGCTATAATCACACCGTATTCTTTGCCTGTTGCAATGTAGCTTGATGCCAGCCCAGCTGTCAGGACAGCATCCTCGGAATAATACTCATGGTTACGTGCATTGTACGGAGTGCGGTGAAGGTTTGTTCCTGCGCCCCAGAAGATCGTCAGGTTGGACCAGATGGAGTAGTTTCCGATCACTGCGCCATATTCTGCCGCCAGCTGTTTGCTGAAGGTCTGGCCGATCACAGTCTCATTGCACATTGTACCGAATGTATAGCTATATTCGGATCATCTTCACTGACTACGTATGGATCAGCGGAATCTGCGTTGGTCCATTCATAGTTGCCGTAGTTCTGTGCCGCCGATGAAGCCGAATAATCCACTGCATAGGTATCTGCAAGATGTCCGGACGGATTGGCGTCACCACTTAAGATATCTGCGATTCCGTAGAATCCGTATCCTCCCGGGAATCCAATCTCAAGGATTGCGTCTACACCTGTGTTGTCCTTGATCTCATCGATCTCCATAGCACTGGCATTGTTCAGGAGGACGATTACCTTTCCACCGTTTGCCTCTTTCGCCTCAACAGCCGCGTTGATCACGGTCCGCTCTGTATCTGAAAGTCCAAGGGGATCTGCCTGATTCAGATCTTGATCCGGATTGACTCCCGCTTCTCCCGGTGTATAGTCGCAGTTCTCGCCTGCCGCACGAGCGATCGTCACGATCATGACATTATAGTCGTCCATGCTGGATCTCCACTCCGGTTCAGCCGCGTCCATTGTCTCCTGAGATGGTTCAAGGCTGGTAAATGTTCCGCCGATCCCCGGTGCAGTCGTCCGGTAATATGTGACAGATCCCCATGGAAGGATCGTTTCAGACATAAACTGCTCTCTCATCCCCTCGTACATGGCCTGAAGCGTGGGATTGATTGCGAACCCCTTCGCAGTAAATGCGTCCACCATATCTACTGTATCTGCGTCTGTTCCTTCGTTTTCCGTCAGAGAGCTGCCCATATCGCCTCCCTGCACCGGATAGTAGCTGCTGAATCCAAGAAGCGAGATCTGCTGCGTCTCTTCTTCCGTAAGTGGCAGAGCGCCATTCTCATTTTTCAGGAGCACTGTGCCTTCCTCACTCATCCGCTCCCCCAAATCCTCGATCGCGTCAAGCAGTTCCGTCGTATTGCTATAATCTGACTGGAACGTATAATCGTCCGCCGAACCGTTTTCCGTCACCATCTGAGTACTCTGTGTTCCCAGAAACTTATCGATATCCGTACGGAATGAGTCAACGATTGATGTTGCCGACAGAGAGAGCGCCAGCAGAGATGCCGTCGTCGTGGCAAGTCCGCGCCACAGACGGCGTTTTGTTTTTTTCTTTTTCTCTTCCATAGTATCCTCCTCCAGATAAATACTCTTCTTTATCTATCTCATCAGCCGGGCCCTGAGCTGAAAGATACATTTTAATAAAATACGATTTCTGTATTATCTTCTATTTCACTATTTTCTAATTTCTAAACCTGTTTTTTACTGTCAGACGGCACTTATTTCGCCGCTTTGTTTCTCTTCTCGATCTCGGCCTGCTCTGCTTTCAGATTATCCTCCACATGGAAGAACAAGAACAGGAGCACTGCACATACTGCATAAGCAACAGTCTCGATCCAGATATAGCTGACAGAAATACCGGTCTGCGCCAGCGCACTCTGCATACCGGTTCCCACAACCAGATTCTGGTCGTATCCCACTGCATTCAGGATCGCAGAAAATACTGCGTTCATAACCGGAGATGCCGCAACCATCAAAGAGCTGTAGATGGACATGGTCAGACCATCTGTCCTCAGTCCTGTCTTCCACTCAATATGATCGATCACATCCGCCAACATGGCAAGGATCATATAACATGCCGGTGAAGATCCCAGACATTTCAAAGCAACGCCGACGGCAACAGGTACGATATTGCTTCCGCCCATACCGGCAATGACTCCGCCGATCACGCCAAGCACAAGAAATACGCTGACGGTAGTCCGCTTTCCAAACTTCTGGCACAGCGGGTTTACAAACAGCATTGCCACCGC
Organism: Candidatus Mediterraneibacter faecipullorum; assembly: GCA_019119675.1. Classification (GTDB taxonomy): domain Bacteria; phylum Bacillota; class Clostridia; order Lachnospirales; family Lachnospiraceae; genus Mediterraneibacter; species Mediterraneibacter faecipullorum. The sequence goes on from DWWO01000009.1 coordinate 5,819, forward strand.
CATGGGAATAGCTCCCATAATGGCCAGAATGGACTGGTAGGTTCCCCATGCGTCCGCTCCCATAGCAGAGTTGTCCAGCATCCATCTGCAGAAATAAGACATGGATCCGTTCTTGATAGCTCCTGAAAACTGGAAGATCATGTAGAAGATCATGACTACCCACCACCATTTTTCAGATGCCACCGCTTTAAACTGGGTTCCCATAGAGGCTGCCTTTGGCTTGTCCTCCTCTTGCTCTTCTTCTCCGCTCTCCATCAGTTCCTCTGTAACACGCTCACGGCTGAACTTATACTGCAGGAATACAGTCAGTGCTGTCAGAATTCCCACCGCAAGCATCGCCACGAACCACAGCGCCTGATTTTCCTTCAGGGCGAATGATACCAGAATCGGGAATACCATGGATCCTGCCCCCATAGCTGCCAGTCCAGCGATATTGGTAAAGGACGCCAACTGTCCTCTCTGATCCGAATTTCTTGTAGACACGGCTACCAGAGTGGAGTTTGCCGTATTGTAAATAGGATATGCCACTGAATAATACAGGTTGTATGCAATGGCGATCCAGACCATTTTCATAACTCCCTCAAATGGGACGATAAACATCAGCACCGATGCCACTGACAGGGTCAGCGCTGACAGAAGGATCCAGGGTCTTGCCTTTCCTGCAAGCACTCTTGTCCGCTCGATCAGCTGTCCTACAACAAGGTTGGCGATAACGATCAGGATCGTTGATACAAGCTGAAGTGTTGTCAGGAATGTCAGATCCAACTTCAGCACATCCGTAAAGTAGGTGTTCAGAATACTGGTAAATATTCCTGATGACAGAAGTCCGCCCACAGGACCGATAAAATAGCCCAGCAGCATCTCTGGCAGTTTCACATCCTTCCCTTTGATCAGGGAGGAAGTCAGCGGCGTATTCCAGAAGTTTGATTGTTTTTGCTGACTCATAATTTCTCTCTTCCTTTCTCTTTTCTTTTTCCCGAGCAGATGTTTCTTCCGGATTCGCGTCCGGTGTCAGGCGTATAAGCCGTATGCACCTGCTCTGCCGTCTCTTCTGATTTAAATAGTTGATTTATATGTACAGCTCAGGTGATATTTCCCGCTGCCATACTCAGAAACTTTTCCGTCCGGAAGTGTGACTGTACATCTGGTCCCCACAGGAACCTCGATATCCAGCAGGAAGGTTCCGTCTTGGATCTTCCAGTCTGAAACGATTCTTCCATAAGATGTCAATGTGCTGGCCTTCGCATAGGTAAGACCGCAGCCTGCAAGCGGCCGGATATTGAATCTCCGGTACCCCGGCTCAACTGCTTCAATGCCTGCCACTCTCTGGTACAGGAAGGCCCCTACGGCTCCGGATGCGTAATGATTATATGAGATCATCATATCCGTTCCGTCATCCCCGATGGGGCATTCACCGTTTTCATCCAATCCGTCCCATCTCTCCCATATGGTAGTCGCTCCCGATTTTACTTCATAGAGCCATGACGGACATTTCGTATTCATCAGCATTTTAAATGCTGTATCTTCCTGACCGTTATCCGCCAGCGCAAAGAGAATATAAGGTGTTCCCGGAAATCCTGTGCCGATGCAGTAATCCGAAGCCTTTACCAGTTTCGCCAGATTCTCCGCCGCCTTTGCCTGAACATTTTCAGGGAACATATGGAACCACAATGGCAGAACATAGGCGGTCTGGAACTCTTCTTTCATTTTTCCCTTACCATCTGTGAATACGGAAACATAAGCATCTGACACTTTTTCTGAAAGTTTTCTGAAGTATTCCGCATCTTCCTTCTCGCCCAGAATATCCGCCACCATGCCGGTCAGCCGGCTGGTATTGTACAGGCTTGCCGTGGCAGTCCACTTGCTCCTGCCCTGCCACTGGGACATCTTCGGCACATCCGGCGCCACCCAGTCGCCGAAATGAAGCATGGACGGGGTATGCCAGATATATAACAGGAAACGCGAACCGTCAGAGTTATGCCGTAAACCGTGCTGCTGTCAGCTTTGACAGGTAAAAATAATTCGCACTAAATCTATTGAA
>DWWO01000050.1 GCA_019119675.1 Candidatus Mediterraneibacter faecipullorum
ACCTTTGGAGACTCTTTGAATAAGAATTCGCTGGACACCAGTTCCAGCACAGCATCACCGAGAAATTCCAGCCGTTCGTTGCACTGGTATTTCTCCAGATGCTTTTCATTCGTGTAGGAGCTGTGCATCATGGCCCGTTTCAAAAGTGAAAAGTCATGAAAGGTATAACCGATCTTCTGTTCCAGCTCTTTTAATCTGTGTTCCATTGTTTCCCTGCTTTCTTCTTTTTTGTCCTGAAAAGGAAAAAGCCCCTGAGGGCTTTTTCACTTTCTGCTTCTTAATCCACAGCCTTCTTGATCTGGTCAACTGCATCCTGCACAGTTACTATCTTCTCTGCTTCATCATTGTCGATCTCGATGTCGAACTCTTCCTCGATCCCCATGATGATCTGGAAGATATCCAGAGAATCCGCTCCCAGGTCATCCACAAATGTTGTCTCCGGTTTGATATCCTCTTTCTGAACATTCAATACGTCCGCTATGATATCCTGCAGTTTTTCAAATTCCATTACTTCGTTCCTCCTACTCACTCTTTACTTTTTTCTTCGTTCTGCGTCGACTGAATTGCTGCCTTTATCTTTTCGTTGATCTTCTGTTCCCTGAATGTGACGCACTGGATAATTGAATTGCATACCTCAGTGGAAGTAGAACTTCCGTGAGTCTTCACAACCAGACCGTTCAGCCCAAGAAGGGGTGCTCCGCCATACTCGCTCGCATCAAAATCCTTCATTGTCGCTTTCAGCGCAGGTTTCACGAGCAGCGCGCCGATCTTGCTCCGCAGATTCGTCATCATTCCGCTCTTCACTTTCTTCAGCAGGGCTCCCCCGACTCCTTCATACAGCTTCAGGATCACGTTCCCCACAAATGCTTCACAGACGACTACATCTGCTGCTCCGTACGGGATATCTCTCGCCTCCACGCTGCCGATAAAATTAATATCGCTGCACGCCTTCAGGAGCGGGAAGGTCTCTTTCACAAGTGCATTGCCCTTCTCCTCCTCCGCGCCGATATTCACGATACCGACAGTCGGATTCTTCTTTCCCATTACGCTTTCCATATAAATTGAACCCATCTTGGCAAACTGTACAAGATGAGACGGTCTGGCATCTACATTTGCTCCGCAGTCGATCAGGAGCGAAACACCTTTCAATGTCGGCAGAAGAGGCGCCAGCGGAGGTCTCTCCACTCCTTTGATCCTTCCTACGAGCACCTGCCCTCCTACAAGGACGGCCCCCGTACTTCCCGCTGAGACGAAGGCGTCCGCCTCCCCATTCTTCACCATCTTCATCGCGACCACAATGGAAGAGTCCTTCTTCCCGCGGATCGCTTTCACCGGAGGTTCTGCAGTCTCGATCACTTCCGTCGCGTTCACGATCTCGATCTGCTCCTTCGGATATGTGTACCGTGCAAGTTCTTCCTTCAGGCGTTCTTCCTTTCCGGTCAGCAGGATCTTGATATCCTTTCTCTTCTGAACCGCTTCCACCGCTCCCTTTACGATCTCGCCGGGCGCATTGTCTCCGCCCATCGCATCGAGAGCGACCTTCGTAATATCAGACATAGTTCTTCCTCCTAACACTACTGAAATAATTCTACTGGAAAACATTATAAAAATCAACAAAAAAAGGCGTAAAACACAAAGTTTTTACGCCTTCTCTGTAAGCTTCTGATTAGTCAACGGAAATGATTTCACGCTTGTTGTAAGCTCCGCATGCCTTGCATACACGGTGAGGCATCATCAGCTCGCCGCACTTGCTGCACTTTACAAGATTCGGAGCACTCATCTTCCAGTTTGCTCTTCTTTTGTCTCTTCTTGCTTTAGAAGATTTATTCTTTGGACAGATTGACATAGGTTACACCTCCTTAAAATTCTTAAATAAGTCACGGACAACTGACATTCTAGGATCAAGCCCCGGATCTTCACAGTCACAGGACCCCGTATTCAGATTCCGGCCGCACACTCTGCACAAGCCTTTGCAGTCTTCATGGCAGAGCACCTTTTCCGGCCATTCTGACAAAATCTCATAAAAGAGCATTTTGTCCACGTCAAGATGATATCCGTCAATAAAGTTTGATTCATCCAGCTCCTCTGTCAGTTCTGCGTCGGAGAGACCTATGTCTACATGCCTTGTAAAATTCAGTACAAAGTCATATCTGACATCCTCCAGGCATCGGTCACACGGGATCAGAACGGTAAGGCCTGCATCGGCCTTGATGAGCAGTTCTTTTCCTTTGATATGCTCTGCCCGGACGTGAACCGGCTCACTTTCAGCGACCGGATAATCCCCGGACTTCAGATGAATCATATCCATCGTGAGCGGCACAGTCTCCTCCACTGTCTTATGCTGGTCTGACAAAACGTCTGATAGGTTGATTAACATAGTTGTTTTCTCCTATTCATACCTAAACCATTATATCACGGAAAATGTGTTTGTCAACCAGGAAATGCACAAAATATTGATTGACTTCTGCACATCTTTATTCTTCTGTCACGGCACTGATTTCCAGCGTAGACACGCTGTCTCCGTCCAGTCCGACCGTCAGTTCCGTATCGCCTTTGGCATAGACCATCTCTGTTGAAGACTCTGACTCCGGCTCACCGTATGCCTCTGTCACTTCATCCTTTGTGCTGCCGATGCTGATTCCTTCGTCAGTTGAGACTGTATCATCCATAAACACAACGGACAGGACATAATCTTTGTCATCCACCGGATAAGTATTAAGCTGGAAGCCCGGATATGTATACACCTTGTCCAGGCCCTCAAACGCACAGCTCTCTGACTCAAAATAGTCATCTGCTTCACCGAGCTCTTCCACGACAGCAGATGCATCTGCATTCATCTCGATGACTGTGGAACCGCTTGTGAATGTAAATCCGTCTCCTCCCGATGACTGAGAACTTCCTGAGCCGGAACCACTCTGAGTGTCAGAGCCTCCGCAGGCTGTCAGTGCCATCGCCGTTACTGCTGCTGTTGCAAGTAATACCATTTTCCTCTTCATTTTTTCTTACCTCCTGAATATAAATATGTTAAAGCACCCCTAATAACTGATGATCTCCCCGTATTCCTCAAGTTCCTTGTACTGAGCCTCTTCCATCTCCTCATAGAACCGGATCTTCTCCGCATAAACTTCGGCGTACTCCGGGTCTTCCCGGTAGTCTGTCAGATCATAATTCTCAATCAGGTATTCGCCAAAGTATTTTGACAGCTTTTCCGCACCCGCCAGATTCAGATGCAGGCCTGCGTCATAGGTGTCGGTATTGTAATCGATTCCTATCTCGTCAGCCATCTTTTCATAATTAAAGTAATCCAATCCGTATTTGTCCGCATATTCGACGATCTGTTCATCCCACTCATCATACCAGTGCGGATAAAGACTGGGAGATTTGACAAGCACAAGCTCGATCCCGTTCTCCTCGCAGAGTTCTCTCATTTTATCCAGATATTCCATGGCTTTATCGCCCAGTGTGTAGTCCGATAACTTCTCAGGCTCGGGGAATCCGTCCGCCGGGCGCACATCCACGCGCATATAGTATCCGTTATGCGACACTTTATCCTTATGGAACATATATTCCACATCTTCGCCCGACAGATCCGACCATCGGGAATGATATCTGAGGATCGGGAAAATATAATCCAGCATATTTTCCTCCTCAGTCATGGACGCCTGTATCGCCCCGATCTTGGAGGAAGACATCTTCATTCCATCGATCGACATACGATTATACGCCTCACTCTGAGGCTCATTATATTTCATTGCCAGGACGTTGAACACAACGACCTTGGGAGTCTCGTACCGGAGAGTATCCTCCAGGAGATAATAGGACTGCCAGGTAAGCTGCTGGGCAGAACCTCTGATATAGCTCGTGATCCCGTAATCTTCATAGAGCGTGATCGGAGAAAAATTCTCATAAACTTCACAGTCTCCTACGAAGATCACCTCATGGTCCGTCGTTTCCTGATAATACTCCTCCACCATCGCTCCTTCCGGAATATCGGACATGTACTTCGGCATCAGAAGCCGCTGAAGCAGGAAGAGAGTCACCAGCATAACAACGAGAAACACGGCTAAAGCCGCAGCCCGTTTCGCAAATTTCTTTGATTTCATACCTGCTCCTTCCTAAAACTGATTATAGATAAACTGACTCTGGTCATATCCGATGCCGTATGCTCCGAAGACGATGACCACGATCGTCAGTACGCCGAACACAATGTACTTCCATGCCGCCGGCGAGCTGAAAATAATATCTCTCACACTGCCGCGTCTTTCCTGTATCACACTGACTGCAAGAATGACCAGCAGACAGATGAACAGAAGGATGTAGTCAGCCGCACTTAAACCAAGCCCCAGGAAAGCCTCCGCATTCAGCGCGCTCAGGTCAAAAGCGGCGAACATGTTTCCGAACATCTTAAATGTCAGCGGCACGTCCCTGTAGCAGTCGAACATGCGGATAGCGCTCATCAGCAGGATCGTGCGCACGATCTCAAAGACGCCGTACCATGCCTTATCTTTCACGCGGAAACGGCTGTGGAATTTCCGGTACAGCGGTTCCAGTTCCTCCGAAATCATGATAACCACATAGTTCATCAGTCCCCATACAATAAAGTTCCAGCTTGCCCCGTGCCAGATACCTGTCGTAAACCATACAACAAACGAGGACAGATATACAGGGGCCCGTTTTCCGATATTCTCCCCGAACGTATTTCTCGAGAATTTTGAAAACTTCAGCATCGGTTTACACACAGAGATCGGATAGAAAATATAATCCGTAAACCATGTACCCATGGTAATATGCCATCTCTTCCAGTATTCTTTGATATTTTTGGAAAAATACGGCCTGCGGAAGTTTTCTGTCACTGTAATGCCCATTGTCTGCGCGATCCCGATGGTAATATCGATCCCTCCGGTAAAATCAGCATAGAGTTCAAATGCGTAGAACATCATCCCGACGAACACGAACCCTCCCTGGTATGTATCCGGATTCTGGATGATCGCATTGACTGCAGTCAGGATCCGGTCAGCAACCACCACTTTCTTGAAATATCCCCACAAGATCCGGTAAAGTCCGTAAGAGACAACTTTCGGATCAAAGTAATGTACTTCGAACAGGGATTTGGCCAGATCGTTGAACCGGCTGATCGGCCCCTGTACGAGCTGCGGGAAGAAAGATACAAAAAGCGCCAGTTTGAACGGGTTTTTCTCCGCCGTGCTTGTCCCGCGGTACACATCGATGATATACCCCATCGTCTGAAAGGTGTAGAATGAGATACCCATAGGCAGCACAAGATTCAGAAACGAAAGCTGCCGGTCACTGTGAAACGCTTCCAGGATCCCGTTGATATTTGCGATTGCGAAATTCGTGTACTTCAGCACCGCCAGAATACCCAGATTAAAGATAAGACAGACGAGCAGCCATTTCCACTTCTTCGCCTTAATCCCTGCTTTGTATTCCTTTTTCTCTTCTCTTGATATCTGTCCTTTGTGTTCCTTCAGCCATGCCTTCTGCATCGTCTCGAGCTGATCCAGTTTCAGGCTGACCAGATAAGTGGATATGGTCGTCGCCGCAATAAAGATCAGATATGACGGACTGGCAATAAAGTAAAACACATAGCTCGCCACGAGAAGGAACGGCCACTGGCATTTCTTCGGCAGGGTATAATACAGGACAAACACCACGATAAGAAAGCCGATAAAACTATAATCCGTAAACAGCATGACTCTTTATCCTACTCGTCTTCCAGTCTCTGGATCAGGCTGTAAAGTGCTTTTGCAGAGTTGAAATTCTCAGGTACGATCTCTTCTGCAGGAATGACCACGTCATACTCTTCATTGATCTCGGAGATGATCGTAACGATATCAAAAGAATCGATCAGCCCGTCATCGATCAGTGTCTCACACGTATTGAAGTCAATCTCCGGATGAAGGTTTTCAAGAATCTCCATTAATGCTTCCATTGTTATTGTCTCCTTTTCTTTTCATCATTTAACTGGTTCAGCTTCACACGGTCAATCTTGCCGTTCGCTGTCAGCGGCATCTCCTCCAGCGCATAGACATGGTTCGGGATCATATATCTTGGCAGTTTCTTCCGAAGTGCCACAACAAGTTCCTTCACCTCTGTCTCCCCTGTATAGAAGAGGACGATCTTCTCTGTCTCTTTATCATAAATACAGCATGCGCTGTGTATGCCCTCAATCCTGTTCACATGGACCTCGATCTCACCAAGCTCGATCCTGTGTCCCATGTGCTTGATCTGATAATCCTTGCGGGAAATAAACACAAGCTCCCCTCGTTCATTTAATTTCCCGATATCCCCGGTGCGGTAGATCAGTTCATGATAACTGTGATTTAACGGATTCTGGACGAATACTTCATCCGTCTTCTCCTCATTGTTGTAATATCCGAACGTCAGGGCCGTTCCCCTGATACACATTTCTCCCGGTTCCCCCTGAGGAGGTATTCTGTCGTTCTCATCGAGCAGAAGGATCTCCGTATTCTTAAACGGCCGTCCGATGGGGATCACATCTGTCTCTTCAAATTCACGGTCCACCACATAATAACAGCTCATCCCTGTTGCCTCTGTAGGTCCGTAAAGATTGATGAACCGGGCATCAGGCAGCGTCTTTCTCCACAGATTGAACTGTTTGATCGGAAAGACTTCACTTCCGAAGGCGACCGTATGGAGATATTTCGGCACAACTTTGTCAAAAGTCTTCATAGATGAAATCATCGTCAGCGCAGATACGACCCAGCAGACCGAATTGATCTTATATTCATTTAAGAATTCCACCAGTTTCACCGGGAACATAAAGAGCTGTTTCGGAACAAGATAAGTCGTGGCCCCGCATTTCAAACTGGCGAACAGCTCTTTCAGGCAGGCATCAAAATACAGCGGGGTCTGATTTGCAAACACTGACTCATCCGTCACCTGCAGCACTTCCATCAGATTCTCAACATAGTCTATGACTGCCCTGTGGCATCCCACGACTCCTTTCGGCACCCCGGTGGAACCTGATGTAAATACGATATAGACCGGATCTGTATCGATCGCCCGGCTGCGGACATCTGCAAGAAGCGCGTCGTCGGACGGACAGACAGAAATCTCATCATACATGAGGACCTCTCCGTCAAAACCGCTGATCTCCTTCACTTTTCCGGCTGTGGACTCATCACAGATAACAGCACGGGGATGGAGATTCTGGAAGATCAGCTCGATCCGGAATTCCGGCATCTCCTCATCCATAGGCACATAGAAGCATCCACTGTACACAACTCCCCAGAATGCTGCGATCATATGAGGATGTTTCTTCATATAAATAACGACCGGTTCTCCGCCATAGCCTTTCCTGCTCAGACATGTGCCGATACTCCTCGATGTCTGGTACACTTCCTGAAATGTCATCCCTTCAGACTCATTGGCAAAAGCCGTTTTGTCCGGGTATTTCTGAACTGTGTGTTCCAGGTACTCCAATATATTTCTCTGCATGGTTCCCTCCTGCTTTTGTATTCTCATCCTTCTTTATCGAATCAGATTCTCATATTTTCTTTTCAGGCGCCCGTGGCATGTCGTAACTGCACTCCGCGCCAGGACCTCCATTGCATCCAGATATCCTTTTCCTGGGAGCCGTTCCTTGTCTACAAGAGACAGTTCCGTACATCCCAGTATAAGGATCTGCGCTCCCTGCTCCTTCAGATTCTTCCGTGCCGCGTCAAACCGCTCCATATCCACCGGCTGTCCTGATTTTATATTTTTATAAATCACATCCATTATGTATTTCTGGTTCACTTCATCCGGCAGAACAATCTCGAGCCCCATTTCTTCCAGTTCTTTCTGGAATATCCCGCTTCGGATCGTCCCGTCTGTTGCCATGATCCCGATCCGGCGCGCACCGCTTCTGATCAGCTCATGCCCGGTCTCTGTAATGGCATTTATGATCGGAATGCCAATCCCGTCTGAAAGTTCCCGGTGAAAATAATGTGCTGTTATACACGGGATTGCGATACAGGATGCCCCCTCTCCGGCCAGGGCACGCCCTGCCCTGATCATGGGCGGTGCCGGATCTTTATCTGATTTTCCGAGTATATATGCTGTCCTGTCCGGTATCTGTGGACAGTTGTGGATGATCATTTCCAGATGTTCCTGATCACAGGATGCATCCGTCATCTGTATGACCATTTCCATAAAACGGGCTGTCGCCATCGGTCCCAGTCCGCCGATCACACCCAAAATCATGCCCTTTACGCCTCCTCTATTCAATCGTCGAGTCCGTAGTCGGAGTGGCCGGATACAGGCTCCGGTCAAAAATGTGGCTGTTGTCATGTGCTTCCGAATATGCCAGTATCTCATCATCTGTCATCAGGAAGAACTCGCCTCCTCCATATCGGGGTGTTGTATCAAAATGATACCATCCGTCCCCCACATCCACAAGACTCCAATAATGACTGGAGTGGCTCGTATCGCTTTTTACTATATCGATATTGGGAATTTCTGCCCGTGTAAGCAGCGCCTTTGCAGTCGCAAAGAACACAAAGCAGTCTCCCTCCCCCTCCGTAAATCCCTGATATGCCCCATTCGTCCAGCTGTCTTTCTCGGAGGTATTGATATATCCGACATTGTTCCGTGTCCAGTCGTAAATCGCCCGTGCCTTTTCCTTTAAAGTCATATCATCTGTTGTGATACCGGCCAGAACTTCATCCGCAAGAGCGTATACTTCCTCAGGCTCTACGTAATTTTCAGGCTTCTCTTTAATCGTAAGGGTAGTCTCCTGCTGAGCAGTATTTCCCGACTGGTCCGAAGCAGTATAGATCACATTGTAAGTTCCCGCCGTCTCTGTATCAACATTGCTGTTATCCACTTCGACCTCGATATCCTTATCACAGTTATCTGTCACTGTAATTTCAGATTTATACGAGATCGGATCCCCCAGAAAACTTGTAAGCGGAGCTACACCACTGATCACAGGCGCTTCGGTATCCACGATCACATTAAGTTCTCCTTCTACCTCAGCAGTATTGCCCCCTTCATCCGTGACTACGGCTGTGACCGGCACGGTTCCTTCTGAAGAGAGATCCGGTTCCTCCTTAAAAGTATATTTCACGTCTGTAGCGTCATCCACACTCTCTACAACCAATGCGGCATCGGCTTTGCCGTCTACTGCAACAGTGACCGGTCCTGAGACAGCAACAGCCTTAGGGCTGACTGTATCCTGCACAATAAGAATCGAAGTCCGCTCTTTTCCTTTTGCCTTAAGTATGATCTCATGTTCGCCTACATGATCCAGATCTATCTCTGACATATCAGTGACAAATTCAATCTCAACATTATTTTTCTTGAGGAAATCCTCTGCCGCCAGATCTTCCGTACCTGCTTCCACTGTCACTTCTTTCAACACCGGATTAGAGAAAAACAGCCGGTTGACCAGAACAATAAACGCAATAAAAAGGAACATTACCCCCGCCATCCTGACAAGTAATGCTCTTCTCCGTTTTCGGAGCCGTGCTATCCGTCTCCTCTCTTTTTCCCGCCTTCGCTTCCGCGCAAGGTACTGCTGTTCTGACCTCCGGTCCTCTTCTTCGATCGTAAGAAGCTCCTCAACTTCTCTGCTCAGACCATAATAAGACCTTCCCCTGTACTCATCCATACCACTTTACTCTCATCCGTATATTGGATCAATAACACATTTCGACATTTTTCACAAAATTCCTTATATATAATACCCCTCGCATCCTGTTTTTGCAAGTATTTTCCACAAAAAAAGAAGCAGCTGTCTTTCTTCAAAGATAACTGCTTCTTTCATAACCACTATTCCTATTTGACAAGTGCAAGAGTCTCTCTTGCGATCGCCAGCTCCTCATTGGTCGGGATGACAAATACTCTTACTTTTGAGCCCGGTTTTGTGAGTTCTTTCTCCGTTCCTCTCAGTCCGTCGTTGACTTCTTTGTCAAAATCAACTCCCAGATATCCGAGATAGCTGCACACCTGCTCCCTTACATAATCATCATTCTCGCCGATACCTGCCGTAAATGCGATGCAGTCCACACCGTTCATGGCAGCCGCATAAGCGCCGATATATTTAGCGACGCTGTAGGAGAATACATCCATCGCGATCTTCGCTTTCTTGTCACCGGCATTCATAGCATCGGTCAGATCGCGGAAATCACTGGAAAGTCCGCCGGAAAGTCCGAACACACCGGATTTCTTATTCAGGACGTTCATCACACCTTCAATATCCAGCCCCTCTTTCTGAGCGATGAATTCCATGATAGCCGGATCGATATTTCCGGAACGTGTTCCCATCACAACACCCTCGAGCGGTGTCAGACCCATGGAAGTGTCAACGGATTTTCCGTTCATGACTGCCGTTACACTGGAACCGTTACCAAGGTGGCATACGATCGTCTTCAGATCTTCATAAGGTCTTCCCATCACTTCTGCCGCTCTCTTTGAAACAAAGCTGTGGCTTGTGCCGTGGAAGCCGTAGCGTCTTACTTTGTATTTCTCGTAATATTCATACGGAAGGCCGTACATATAAGCTTTCTCCGGCATTGTCTGATGGAACGCAGTGTCAAACACACCTACCATCGGGGTGTTCGGCATCAGTTTCTCACAGGCAGCAACTCCGATCAGATTTGCAGGGTTGTGAAGCGGCGCCAGGTCATTGCACTCCTCAACCGCCTTCTTTACCTCGTCTGTGATGATCACTGAGGAAGCAAATTTTTCTCCGCCATGTACCATACGGTGTCCTACGGCTCCGATCTCGTCAAGGCTCTTGACAACACCGGTCTCCGGATTGGTAAGCGCCTCGATCACATACTGGATTGCCTCTGTGTGCGTAGGCATCGGCTTGTCTGACTTCTCTTTCTCGCCGCCCTCCGGCTGATAGGTCAGTCTTCCGTCGATACCGATTCTCTCGCAGAGTCCTTTTGCCAGCACTTCCTCTGACTCCGCGTTGATGAGCTGGAACTTCAGGGAAGAGCTCCCGCAGTTAATTACTAATACATTCATTTTCTTTCCTCCCAACAACTTTTATCGCCTCAGGGACCACTCCCTGCGGTGTTCCAAAGATTTACTGCGCCTGCGCCTGAACAGATGTGATCGCTACCACACCTACGATATCCTCAGCGCTGCATCCTCTTGACAGATCGTTGACCGGTGCTGCGATCCCCTGTGTCAGCGGTCCGTATGCCTCAGCCTTTGCAAGTCTCTGAACAAGTTTGTAACCGATATTTCCCGCATCCAGATCCGGGAAGATCAGTACGTTGGCATGTCCTGCCACTTCGCTGCCCGGTGCTTTGGAAGCTCCGACTGAAGGCACGATCGCTGCGTCAAGCTGAAGCTCTCCGTCCAGTTTCAGGTCCGGAGCAAGCTCATGAGCGATTCTTGTAGCCTCTACGACCTTATCCACATCCGCATGCTTTGCACTGCCCTTTGTAGAATGTGACAGCATGCCGACGATCGGCTCGTGTCCTGTCAGTGTGCGGAAAGACTCTGCGGAAGAAATTGCGATATTCGCCAGTTTCTCCGGATCCGGGTTCTGCTCCAGTCCGGAATCTCCGAAGATAAATGTACCGTTGTCTCCCATGTCACAGTCCGGAACTACCATAAGGAAAAATGCGGATACAAGCTTTGTGCCCGGTTTCGTCTTCAGGATCTGAAGGGATGGACGAAGTGTGTCAGCCGTGGAGTGGCATGCACCGGATACCATACCGTCTGCATCTCCCATCTTCACCATCATAACGCCATAATACAGATAATTGGTCAGAAGCAGTTCTCTTGCCTGCTCTTCTGTCATGCCCTTTTTCTGTCTGAGCTCGACAAGTTTTGCGATATACGCCTCTGTCTTGTCATTTGTCGCCGGATCTACGATCTCTGCTCCGGAAATATCATATGTACCTTTGTTTTTCTCGATTTCCTCTTTGCTGCCGACAAGGATCAGGTTAGCGATCCCCTCTTTCAAAACTGTCTCTGCAGCTTTATAAGTTCTTTCGTCTTCCGTCTCCGGCAGGACGATCGTCTTCTTGTCTGCTTTTGCTCTTGCCTTGATCTCATCAATAAATCCCATATTTAATGTGCCACCTTTCATTTTTAATCACATAGCTTCATTATAAAGCAAATCAAATTTGTACACAAGGGATTCCGCCGGATTTTATCGGCATTTTATGTGCATTTTTCAGTACAATAACCTTTTCGCACCGCTTTCTTTTATATGATTGTTACAAAAATAACGATCTTTCCCGTCTGACACATATTATAATTTAAAAAATGCTGTGACAATATTGAAATAAACAAGTATCGTACATGTATCCAGTATCGTGGTGATCAGAGGCGCCGCCATGATCGCCGGATCAAGCCCGATCTTCTTCGCTGCCAGCGGAAGCACGCATCCGATACACTTTGCCATAATGACAACTGCGATCATCGTGATCCCGAGTGCCAGCGCCAGCATGATATTGCCGTCATACATCAGGCAGATCCGGATGCCGTTAACAATTGCCAGCAGAGTTCCCACGATCAATGCCACTCGTATTTCTTTGAAGATAACCCTGAAAATATCTTTAAATTCGATTTCTCCTACCGCCAGACCGCGAATCATCAGGGTGGAAATCTGCGAACCGCAGTTTCCACCAGTACCCATGAGCATGGGGATGAATGTAATGAGCACCGGCATCACCGCCATCGCATTTTCATAGTATCCGAGTATCTCCCCCGAAACAGTCGACGAAAGCATCATGATCATCAGCCACGGAGTCCTGTTCTTTGCCTGCCGGAATACAGAAGTCTCAAAGTACGAGTCGTCATCAGGGCTGACACCGGCCATCATACTCATGTCTTCCGTGGTCTCATCCTGCAAGACCAGCATCGCATCGTCAACAGTTACAATTCCCACGAGACAGTCCTCGTGATCGATGATCGGAATTGCAACAAGACCGTATTTGTTGATCATATTCGCCACATGCTCCTGATCGTCCAGTGTCCGCGCATAGAGCACATTCTCATCCATGATCTCCTCGATCGTACGGGATTCACCGGCTGTGAGCAGATCCTTGACATCCACCATGCCGATCAGTTTCTTCTTCTCTGTAACGTAGCAGGTATAGATCGTCTCCTTGTTGATGCCGACCTGACGGATCTTCAGGATCGCATCCGCCACCGTCATCTCTTTGCGCAGGCTGATATACTCGATGTTCATGATGCTGCCCGCACTGTCTTCAGGATACTGGAGAAGGGCATTGATCTTCTGTCGTGTATCTTCGTCCGTCGCCATCAGGAGACGGTCTACAACATTGGCAGGCATTTCCTCCAGGACGTCCACTGTATCGTCGACATACATCTCGTCCATGACTTCTTCCAGCTCCGAATCCGTCAGCGCATTGATCAGATCCTCGCGCATGTCACTGTTCATATCCGTAAATACTTCCGCGGCCTCTTCCTTCGCCAGAAGCCGGAATACAAGTGTCCGCTGCTTTTTATCCAATTCCTCGAACGCATCAACAATATCCACGGGATGCACGGATTCCAGCTCTTCCTTCAATTGTTTAAAATCATGCCTGTCAAGCAGACCGGCCATGCGCTCTGCATCCATCCTGAAATCCTTTCCGAACTCTTTTTCCATGCAATCACCCTTTTCAGCTTTTTCCTAATATAATCGATTTTTCCCTCTATGTGAAGCCATCTTTTTATAGTATAATATGGTAGAAATTGATATACAAGGAGATTTTCATGAAAATTGTCGGACTGATCACTGAATACAATCCCTTCCATAACGGTCATATGCACCACATAAAGGAATCACTGCGCATCACCGGAGCTGACGCTGCTGTTGTAGTCATGAGCGGAGACTATGTGCAGAGAGGAGTACCCGCCATCATGCCAAAACGTATACGCGCCGAGATGGCTTTAAAATGCGGAGCTTCCGCCGTATTCGAGCTTCCCGTCTGCTATGCGTCCGGAAGCGCGGAATACTTTGCTATGGGAGCCGTATCTCTCCTGGACAGCCTGGGGATCACAGACTTTCTCTGTTTCGGAAGTGAATGCGATGACCTCGATGCTCTTGAACGCATCGCAGATATCCTTCTGGACGAACCGGCAAAATACCGGATTCTCCTAAAAAAACAACTGAAGAACGGTCTGTCCTATCCCTCCGCGCGCATGCAGGCGCTTTCCGAATACACGGGGGATGCCGGCTGTACCGCCATTCTCAGTGAGCCGAATAATATCCTGGGCATAGAATATCTGAAAGCCATCAAAAAACTCAACAGCAGGATCCTGCCTTACACGATCAAGCGGGCCGGTGCCCATTATCATGACAGGAGGCTCTCCGATGAACACCTGAGCTCGGCCTCTGCCATCCGCTCTCTCCTTGCGTACTCAGGCTCCGTCCTGCAGGCAGACCGTTTTGGCGGCACTTTTGAAGATACATCTTTCTCCGGCATCTTAAACGAACTCGAAGAACAGGTTCCATCATGCTGTCTGGAGCTGTTAAAAGACTATCACAGGGTTTCTTATCCGGTGTACCAGAATGACTTTTCAATCATCCTGAAGTACAAACTCCTGAATAAACGGCCCGAAAATCTGATCCGCTATATGGATGTATCGGAAGAACTCGCAAACCGGATCTGCGGGCAGCTTGATAATTTTTTTAACTATAAACAATTCTGTGAACTCCTGAAAACAAGGGAGACCACACAGACCCGCATCAACCGGGCCCTTCTTCACATTATGCTGGGAATAAAAAAAGCGGATGTCTCAGAGTATATAAGCAGCGGATACCACAGCTATGCCCGTCTGCTCGGTATCAGAAAAGACAGAGAAAATATATTGGCCCGCATAGCAAAAGAAAGCTCATTAACACTGCTCACACGCCTCTCAGACAGCCAAAACCTTCCTGCCGCCGGCAGAAAAATGCTCCGAAATGACATACTGGCATCCAACCTGTATACCTCCGTGGTGACAGATAAATATAAGACGGCATATCAGAATGAATATAAACAGAGGATCCTTAAAATATAAAATTCGTGTTTATCGACTACGTTCCCATTTCAACCAGTTTCTTTGATTTTCATATTTGTCGGAGCGACTTCGGAATAATCTGTCAGAAAAAGTTAAGGGACTGGAAGCTGATGTTAAGCCGCAAAATGGATTGTTTGAACCGAAAGCGGGTTGTCCATTTTGCAGCTTCGTTTTTAATCAGATTCCAGACCCTTTA
>DWWO01000051.1 GCA_019119675.1 Candidatus Mediterraneibacter faecipullorum
GCAAGCTCATGTGGGTTTAGACCTTTTGACCCTGGCATCATAAAATGCTGTTTTAAATAGTGTCCATCTGGTATTATTTATAATGGATGACATAAAGGTGAGAGGAGATATTGCAACTATGGGAAAAGTCGAAAAGAAACAACTGGTCACTTTTATTCTTACGGCATACGGAGTAACTTTCGTACTGGGATTTCTGATGTGGTTTTTCTACGGAAGAGGAGCGGATCTGAGTGTATTTCCAAATGCACAGATGTTTTATCCGGCGGCAGGTGTAATGCTTGCATACCTTGTGACAAAAAAAGAAGATAAAAATCTTCCGAAACCGCTTTTTATATTTTTTATTCTTCTGACGGCAGTGATGATCCTGTGTGCGGTATTATCTGTATTTGTCCCGCTGACTATGAAATCGGGGGAGGCAGAAATATCAGTCTGGATGATGGCTGTTCAAGGGCTTATAATTTTGGGCAGTGTAATTTTCTGGATCTTACTTTTAACTTCGGGAAAAGAAAGAAGAGCAGCTTATGGATTAAGGGGAAAGAACTGGAAAAAATCATTTCTCTGTATACTCCTGTTCTTTGTGCTGTACAGTGTACGAATGGGGATAGGCAGCGCAGCAGCAGGACAGCTTGAAGCTTTTGGTGCAGTCTGGACAGATCCGGTTACATGGATCTACCTGCTTACAATTTTTCTTAATTTCTTTCTGGTAGTGACAGCGTTCTTTGGAGAAGAATATGGCTGGAGATATTACCTTCAGCCGGTTATGCAGAAACGTTTTGGAGTAAGAGGAGGAGTCCTGCTTCTTGGTGTGGTGTGGGGACTGTGGCATTTGCCAATAGATTTCTTCTATTACACTACCCCGGACATGGGGCTTGCAGCCTGTGTCAGCCAGCAGATCACCTGTATTTTTATCGGAATCTTTCTGGCATACGTATATATGAAAACAGATAATATATGGGTTCCGGTGGCCGTACATTTCTTAAATAATAATCTGGTTCCGATGTTTGCGGGAAACTATACGGCAGATGTGCTCCAGGAACAGACGATTCACTGGGGAGATCTGATACCGGCACTGCTCCTTAACCTTGTGATTTTCGGATGGTTCATTTTCCTGAAACCATTCAGAGCCGTCAAAGAGAAATAAAGATGTATTAAGTAAATCCAGAATAAATTTATATTCATATCCATTGATCTTATGATCCGGCCGGAGGCAATATGATATGCCCCGCCGGATTTCTTTGTTTCCAATCAGTCAGATACGGATATCTGGGGATGACATAAAACAAAAATGAATAAATATCCGTATTTTCATTCATGAAATATATACTGTTATTTAAAGATACCTTAAGAATCTTTACAGTACATATTAAAAAAAATCAATCATAATGTACCCATCTTACAGACAAGGGGTGACAATATGACAATAATCAGCCAAATCAAACAGAAAAATAATATCCTCGATTATCTGGAAGAGACAGAGGAGAAATACAGATATAATACAGCCGTATCAGACGGAGAGGAGTCACTGACATGGCATGAACTTATAGTAATGGCCAAAAAGACAGGCTGCGGGATCAGCAGGATCACACAGCCGGGAAGTCCGGTTCCCGTCATGATGGAGAAGAGTCCGATCACACTTGCGGTCATGCTGGGCGCTGTGTATGCAGGATGTTTCTATGTCCCGGTCAATCCGGATAATCCTCCTGAGCGTCTGGAGAAGATCTTTCAGACACTTGAATCTGAGATCATCATAGCGGACAGGAAGTCACGGGAATTTCTGATGTCACAGAATAGCAGTTGCAAGATCATTCTGGCGGAGGATCTTCTGCAGGAAGATGTGAACGCCGGCCGGCTTGCAGCTATCAGAGAGAAGTCACGTGAGACGGACATCCTGTACGGCCTGTTCACATCAGGATCCACAGGTACACCGAAAGCAGTAGCGGTAAGCCACGGAGCGGTACTACGTTTTATCGGTCATTTTACGGAAATTTTCGGTATCAGTCAGGAAGACGTGATCGGCAATCAGGCTCCTTTTGATTTTGATGTGTCTGTGAAAGATATTTATTCTTCCGTGATGACCGGGGCAGAACTGGTACTGATTCCTAAAGAGTATTTTTCCACGCCGCCGAGGCTTCTGGATTATCTCTGTGAGAGAAAGGTCACGACACTGACCTGGGCGGTATCTGCGCTGACACTGGTATCTTCCCTGAAAGGGCTGAAATACCGCATACCGGAACATGTGGATAAGATAATGTTCAGCGGTGAGGCGATGCCGCCCAAACAGCTCAGGATGTGGCAGGAAGCGCTTCCAAATGCCCGCTTCGTTAACCTGTACGGTCCGACGGAGATCACATGCAACTGTACGTATTATCCTGTGGTCAGGATGTACGAAGACGGTGAGAAGATCCCAATCGGAAATGCATTTCCCGGCAGGAAAGTATTTCTCCTCGACGAAGAGGATCATGAGATCGCAGCTTTCGGCAGACAGGGGGAAATCTGTGTGGCGGGAGAATCACTTGCGCAGGGATATTACCGTAACGAGGAGCAGACCAAGAAACAGTTTGTTATGTATCCGGTCTCGGGCGGAGAACCACAGAGAATCTACAGGACCGGGGATATGGGATATTATGACGAAGAAGGAAGGTTTGTATTTGCAGGGAGAAAAGACTTCCAGATCAAGCATATGGGACACCGGATCGAGCTTGAAGAGATTGAGAGTGCCATGAATGCGGTCGAAAGCGTACAGAGAAGCTGCTGTATATTTCACGAGGAGAAAAACAGGATCACGGGATTCTATATGGGAGAGATCGAGCCGGCGGAAATACGTAAGAAATTAAAAGAAAAACTTCCGGTTTACATGGTCCCTCCGAAACTTATCCGGATGCAGGTCATGCCGCTTAATAAAAACGGCAAGACGGACAGGGGATATCTGAAAAGGATGGCAGCACAGGCGTGAAAGGAGACGAAGATATTTTTAGCAGGAAAATGAAGAAAGGAACAAGTATGAAAAAAGAACAACTGGAATATGCGGCGGCCCGTTACGGAACTCCGCTTTATATATTTAATATGGATATACTTAAGAAACAGGCAGAAAGACTGAAACAGGCGCTCGGGGAAGAGACAGGACTGTGTTATGCAATGAAAGCAAATCCGTTTTTGACAAAAGAGATGGCAGAGTACGTGGACAGAATCGAAGTATGTTCCATGGGAGAATTTGAAATATGCAGGAGAATGGAAATCCCTCCGGAGAAGCTTTTCATATCAGGAGTATTAAAGAAGAAGGAAGATATATACCATATTCTGGATACTTTTGGAGAAAAATGCAGATATACAGTTGAATCTGTAAAGCAGCTCCATTACTTTCTGGAGTGGAGCGACGCACATATGAAGGTGCTCAGACTCTATCCCAGACTGACGAACGGCAGCCAGTTCGGGATGGATGAAGAGACAGTTCGAAGCGTGATCAGTATAGCCAATATGAGCCCGTATCTGGAAATAGAGGGAATTCATTATTTCTCCGGCACTCAGAAGCGAAGAACACGACAGTTTCAGCAGGAACTCGAGATGTTAGACAGGCTTTTGCAAAAGATGAGAGAAGAATGGGAAGTACAGATCAGGCATCTGGAATACGGGCCGGGAACAGCCGTGCCTTATTTCAGGGGAAAAGAAGCCCGGACCTACACGGATGAAGGTCTGGCGGAATTGAGGGAAGCAATCCGTTCCATGCAGTGGAAGGGAAATGTGACTATCGAGATGGGAAGAGCATTTGCAGCAGAATGCGGATACTACCTGACAGAGATCAAAGATGTGAAGAAAAACGGTGATATAAATTATTGTATTGTAGACGGAGGAAACCATCAGCTCAATTATGACGGGCAGATCAAGGGAATGTATCAGCCGGAAGTACAGCTTATACCGGGAGACCAGAGAGGCCCAAGGAAACTCTGGACTGTATGCGGAGCTTTGTGCACGATGAACGATGTACTGTGCAGCAACGTGGAATTATCTGATGTCAGGACAGGGAGAGTGCTCGTATTCGAGCGGACAGGGGCATATTCATCAATGGAGGGAATGGCACTTTTCCTAAGCCATGCACTGCCGGCTGTTGTATCGTACGGCAGAGAGCAGGGGTGGAATGTGCTGAGGCAGAATAAGCCGACATATCTGTGGAATATGCCGGAGAAAACAGTGGAATATACAGAAAAATAAGTTGATAAACAGGAGGAATAATGAAATGGAAAAACTGATGAACATACTGATGGAAATTGACGACAGCATTGACTATGAGAAAGAGAAAGCACTGATCGACGGGCGGCTTCTGGATTCATTTGGCGTGATCACACTCGTATCTGAACTGGAAGAGGCTTACGATATAGATATTGAGGCCTCGGAAATGACGCCGGATAATTTCAATTCAGCAGAGGCGATATATAAAATGGTAGTAAGACTTCAGGAGAATTAGCGTATGGCTTATCAATCACTGGTATATGGATTTGTATTTCTGCCGCTGTGTCTCGCGGCATACCAGATCGCGCCGCAGACATGGCGTAAAAGAGTGCTGCTTGCCTTCAGTTATCTGTTCTTCTGGCTGCTCAGCCGGGAGCTGATCATATATCTTCTGGGAACAACAGTATTTGTCCACTGTACAGGAATATGGCTGGAATGGCTGAAATCAGAGCAGAAAGCAGAACTTCTGACCGCAGACCGAAGCGAAAAGAAGAGGATAAAAAGTATATATCAGAAAAGAAGCAGACATGTGCTCGCATTCGGTGTACTGATGCTCCTCGGGACGCTCGCGTATCTGAAATATTATAACTTCTTTGCAAGCAATGTGAACGGGATTTTCGGCGGTATTCTGCCCTTTACAATAGAACAGAAGAATATTCTCATGCCGGTCGGTATCTCTTTCTACACATTGCAGGCAATCGGCTACATGGCAGATGTGTACTGGGGAAAGATCCGGGCAGAGGAAAATATGGAAAAGACGGCTCTGTTCATGGCCTTTTTTCCTCAGATCATGGAAGGCCCGATCTGCAGGTATCAGGATACCTGTGATACTCTGTATGAAGGCAGACCGCTGCAGATGAACAATCTGACAGACGGATATATACGGATATTCTGGGGACTCTTTAAGAAAACAGTGATTGCTGACAGACTTGCGATCGGTGTGGATGCTATATTTGGAAATTACGCATCATACAGCGGGAGCATGATCATATTTGCAGCCGTGGCGTATACCATACAGCTGTATATGGAGTTTTCGGGATGTATGGACATCATTATAGGAAGCGGGCAGCTCTTTGGTGTGAAGCTGCCGGAGAATTTCAGGCAGCCGTTTTCGGCGCAGAGTGCGGCGGAGTTCTGGCGCAGGTGGCATATCACACTGGGAACATGGTTTAAAACATATATTTTCTATCCCGTGTCCATGTCATCTCCGGTAAAGAAGTGGAATCAGTACGGCAGAAAACATTTTGGAAAATATATTACGATGCTCGGGACATCTGCTATAGCGCTGTTTCCGGTATGGATGTGCAACGGATTGTGGCACGGGGCAAGATGGAGTTATATATTTTACGGGATGTATTATTTTTCACTCATCCTTGTCGGAATAGCAGTGGAACCTGTACGGGACCGTATTCTGAAAATATTACATATCAGTCCGGAGTTCCAAGGGCTTAAATATATCAGGATCGCAAAAACATGGGGGATCATATTTGTCGGGGAACTCTTCTTCCGGGCAGACGGTCTCAGGGCTGGACTCCATATGTTCCGCAGTATTTTCAGGAACTTTCAACTTTCAAATCTGTGGGATGGAAACCTCCTGAATCTGGGGATGAGCAGGGCGGATCTGTTTGCAGTCATGGCAGGATGTATAGTTGTGGCGATCGTAGGTTCTGCAAAAGAAAGAGGGATCCGTGTGAGAAACAGTCTGGAGAAAAAACCGGTATTCATACGGTGGAGTATCTACTATGCCCTGATACTGGCAGTGATCGTGATAGCGGCATACGGTGATGATTACCAGGTGGTGGATATGATCTATGCCGGATTTTAACATGCCGCATTGCCGTACCTGACCGGAAACATACGAAATTTCTACGCTTCTGTGGGCAGCTGAAGCGTTTGCAAGGAGGTTAGTTTGAAGAAAATAAAGAAGATAGTTGTATTTTTATTTATATTTATAATGCTGCTGTGGGCATGTTCTACCGGAATACAGGTTGTGGCGAGAAAAATGACAGGTTCATCAGGCAGCAGAAGCCGCGTATTTGCATCGGTCAGCGCTGAAAAGAAAAATACGATCGATGTACTGGTGGCCGGAGACAGCGAGAGTTACACGTCGGTATCCCCTATGGATCTGTGGGATAAGACCGGAATCGCGGCATATGACTGCGGACAGCCGGCACAGAGGATACAGGAGACGTATTACATGCTTAAAACAGCGTTTAAGACACAGTCTCCGAAACTGGTGCTCTTTGAGACGAACACCATGTTCCGCAATCCCGGATTTCTAAAGAATCTGCAGTTGTCACTGACAGAGCCTCTGGCATATCATTTTCCAGTGGTAAAATATCACAACGCATGGAAGGCTCTGTTCGACGGCCCCGGCGGCTTAAAAAGCAGTTACAAAGGCTTTGAGATAAGGGATAAAGTCGAATCTTATGAAAGCGACGATGACTATATGAAAGAAACAAAAGACAGGACGGAGATTCCGGAGGTCGCGAGGATCTACATGGAGAAGATAAGGAAACTGTGTGAGAAAAACGGTGCGGAACTTCTGCTGGTCAGTGCTCCTTCCCCTGTCAATTACGACTATAAAAAGCACAATGCCCTGGAAGAGTATGCAAAAGAAAAGGGGCTGACATATGTAGACCTGAATATGAAACACCGCGATATCGGCATCGACTGGAAGAAAGACAGTTATGACAGAGGTGACCATCTGAATATCCGCGGTGCCAGAAAAGTGACAGAGTATATAGGAAAATATCTGAAAGAGAACTATCAGCTTCCGGACCGCAGGAAGGATGACAACTGGAAAGAATGGAATGAACTGGCGGGACAGTATTTTGAAGAATTAAAGAAAAAAATCTGACGTGGAAGCAGTATTACACCGCAAGTGGCTGCAGATGCTGATTTAATCATTGCAAATCACTTGCGGCGATTATATACTTTAAGAAAACACGGATCATATATGAAAAAGAGAGGAGGAAAGTCATGGCAAAATACAGATGCAGCGTATGCGGCTATATTTATGATGAGGAGCATGAAGGTGCACCGTTTTCAGAGGTGAAAGAATGCCCGGTCTGTCATCAGCCGGCGGATAAATTTACGGTATATGAAGAGGACTATGGAACGGAACCGCCGAAGAAAAAGGAACTGAAGCTGGATTATCCGAAAGAGTTCGTGCGTCAGGATGATTCCTGCAGGTATATGAAAGAAATCCATGAGATGGCGGTTACAGGGAAGAGTATTTCGGCATCCATGGGGACGGAGCTGTCCATGCCGTCATGGGATGATATCCTGATCCTGGGAGCCCAGCTCGATCCCATGCCTCTCGATGAGGATGCTCCGGTGAGGACGACTACAGTGATCGGAAAGCATGCGGAGAAACCGTTGATCCTTGAAAATCCGGTATATATATCCCACATATCGTTCGGAGCGCTTTCCAGAGAGGCTAAGATATCACTGGCAAAAGGCTCTGCCCTGGCACACAGTGCTATGTGTTCCGGCGAGGGCGGGATACTTCCGGAAGAGATGCAGTCTGCGGATAAATACATATTTGAGTATGTGGGTAATCTCTACAGCGTGACGCCGGAGAATCTGAGAAATGCAGATGCTGTAGAGATCAAGATCGGTCAGGGGACAAAACCCGGAATGGGAGGTCATCTTCCGGGAGAAAAAGTGACCCGCGAGATCAGTGAAGTGAGAAATAAACCGATGGGGAAGGATATCATCGCGCCATCCAGATTCCCCGGTATCAATACGAAGGATGACCTGAAAAATCTGATCACACAGCTTCGGTACGCGTCGGAAGGGCGTCCGATCGGAGTGAAGATCGCAGCGGGACATATCGAGAGGGACCTGGAATTCTGTGTCTATGCAGAACCGGATTTCATTACAATAGACGGCCGTGGAGGCGCAACGGGATCATCCCCGAAGCTTCTTCGTGACTCTTCCAGTGTCCCCACTATTTATGCGCTTCACAGGGCAAGAAAATATCTGGACAGCATCGGCTCGGATATCAGCCTGATCATAACAGGTGGATTAAGGGTATCGTCAGATTTTGCAAAAGCCATTGCCATGGGAGCAGACGCGGTAGCAGTGGCATCCGCAGCGCTGATCGCCATGGCATGTCAGCAGTATAAGATCTGCGGCACGGGGATGTGTCCTATGGGAATCGCAACACAGGATGAAGAGCTGAGGTCCCGTCTCCATGAGGATGCGGCGGCTGCCAGAGTGGCGAACTTTCTGAACGTCTCACTTGAGGAACTGAAAATGTTCGCAAGGATTACAGGCCATGATGATCTTCATGATCTTTCAGTGGACGATCTGTGTACGGTAAGCCGGGAGATCAGCGAGTATACAGATATTGAACACGCATGACCTGATACAAATATATCATAAGCGGTCTTTTGGACCCGGGATCATTTTGCAGGAGGAAATTGTCATGACGATCAAGGAGATCGCGCAGCTGGCCGGAGTATCGAGCGCTGCTGTTTCAAGATATTTAAACGGGGGATATGTCAGCGAAGAAAAAAAAGAACAGATCCGGAAAGTGATCGAAGAGACCGGATATCAGCCATCGGCGCAGGCGAGGATCCTGCGTACGAAGAAAGCATGTCTTGTAGGTGTCGTAGTGCCGAAGATCAATTCGGAGTCGATAAGCCGTGTCACGGCCGGTATCGAGCAGGTGCTTTCGAGGCGGGGATATCAGATGCTGCTCGCCAGTACGGACAATGACCCGGATAAGGAAATCACATACCTGAAGCTGTTTGAGAGTTATCCGGTGGACGGGATCATCCTGATCGGAACAGTCATCACGGGGGAACACAGGAAGTTCCTGAAGAACGCAAAGGTCCCTGTCGTGGTAGTAGGACAATATACGAAGTATGCCAACTGCATTTATCATGATGACTACGGTGCGGGGAAAGCCATGGGCAGACTTGTGGCAGCGGAAGTGAGAAAAGGACAGACGGCAGCAGGTACGGCAGTTCAGAAGGCTCAGAATGCAGATGTACCGGAAGATGGCGGATACCGGAGAAAAGTCGCCTACATCGGGGTGACAAAGGAAGATAAAGCAGTCGGCGTATCGAGAGAGGACGGATTCCGTTCGGGGCTGAAGTCTGAGGGGATCATGCTGGAGCCGGATTATGTCAGGACGGCGGAATTTACTATGGATTCAGGTTATCACGCAGCACTCGGACTGCTGGAAGATAAGCAGGATATCCGTATTATATCGTGCGCGACTGACACGATCGCGGCCGGTGCCATCGAAGCGATCCTTGCATATAGCAGACAGAATGTACCGCACACAGTGGCTGATTCGGGCACAAGGATGCAGTACATCCTGAATCATTCAGGAATACGGGTGACCGGATTCGGAGATAACCAGTTCTTAAAAGCTGTGACGGGAGGAATCCCTACCGTTCACTTCGGATACAAGACGAGCGGGATCCGGGGAGCGGAACTCCTTCTCGATGTGATCGAACGGGGAGAGAAGATTCCCGTAGAGATGAAGTTGGGCTTCAGGCTGGAAGAGCCGAAAGAAGAATGGGAAAGATGACGCTGTGGAGATACAATGTGTACTGTTAGAAAAATAAAATGGGATATCGATTTCATATTTTGAACATGAATAAGTGCAAAATGCACAAAAATGATTTGCAAATATTGGTAAAAATTACGTCTTTACAAAGCGGTTTTTTACCAATATTATTTATATGAAAAATATGAAATCGATTACACATAAGGAAGGAGAGTTACCATGGATTACAGAAAGACCGCACAGGAAATCCTGGATAAGGTAGGGGGCGGAAAGAATATAGTATCCGCGGCACACTGTGCAACAAGGCTCCGTCTCGTCATTGCCGACAACAGCAAGGCAGATAAGGCGGCCATAGAAAACGTGGAAGGGGTAAAAGGGGTGTTTGAGGCTTCCGGACAGCTCCAGATCATCCTCGGGACAGGAACAGTAAATAAAGTATTTGACGAGTTCATCTCTATTGCGGGCATTACCGCCAGTTCAAAGGCCGAGGCAAAAGAAGCCGCTGCACAGAAGCAGAATGTATTTATGAGAGCGATCAAGCTGCTGGGCGATATTTTCGTACCTATCATCCCGGCTATCGTGGCGAGCGGTTTCCTCATGGGTATCATGAATTCTCTGGATTTCATGATAAACAACGGATTCATCAATATGGATACGAGCAGTTCAATCTATGTATTTGCAAACCTGTTCAGCAATACAGCGTACACATTCCTGCAGATCCTTATCGCTTTCTCTGCAGCGAAGGCTTTCGGTGCCAACCCGTATCTCGGGGCGGTCATCGGTATGATCATGATCAACCCGGCACTGCAGAATGCATACGATGTTGCCACCAACGGAGTGCAGCAGACACAGTCGGTATTCTTCGGCCTGTATGACATTGACATGGTAGGTTACCAGGGACATGTAATCCCGGTTGTGATCGCAGTATGGCTTCTTTCTGTGATAGAGAAAAAGCTGCACAAGATCGTACCGGAGGTACTGGACCTGTTCGTAACACCGCTCGTCAGCGTGTTCGTGACAGGATATCTTACACTTGCAATTATCGGACCGGTCTTCGTATGGGCTGAGAATGCAATACTCGGAGCTATCCAGTGGCTGCTTACTCTTCCGCTCGGAATCGGCAGCCTCATCATGGGGGCACTGTACGCTCCTACTGTAGTAACAGGCATCCATCAGATGTATACCGCTATCGATATCGGTCAGATCGCACAGTACGGCGTTACTTACTGGCTTCCGCTGGCAAGTGCGGCAAACGTGGCTCAGGGAGCTGCGGCCCTGGCTGTTGCTCTGAAATCAAAGGACAAAAAAGTAAAATCACTTGCCCTTCCGTCATCCTTAAGTGCATTTATGGGAATTACCGAGCCGGCCATCTTCGGTGTAAACTTGAGATTCTTCAAACCCTTCATCGCAGGATGTATCGGCGGCGGATGCGGAGCTTTATATGCATCCATCGTACATCTCGGAGCAAAGGGGACGGGCGTAACAGGTATCTTCGGTATCCTGCTCTGTCTGGAACAGCCGGTACAGTATCTGATAGAAATGATCATCGCGGTTGGCGTTGCATTTGTTATCTCATTCCTGATCTATCGTGACGCAAAGCCGGAGACAGCAGCAGGCAAGGCAGCTGAGCCGGCAGATGATGCAGGAACAGCAGGTACAGGAGATGAAACGCCCGAGACAGCACTTGCAGAAGAAGAGCTGAAAAGTCCTGTAAACGGAAAAGTGATCCCACTCACCGAAGTGGCGGACGAGACTTTTGCATCTGAAATGCTTGGAACAACTGTTGCCGTAGAGCCGGAGGACGGGAAAATCGTGGCACCCTGTGACGCGGAAGTACTCAATGTGTTTGATACAGGGCATGCGGTATGCCTTACCACACAGTCTGGCGGCGAACTCCTCATCCACGTAGGAGTTGATACGGTCAAACTGGAGGGGAAAGGTTTTACTAAGAAAGTATCCGACGGCACAAAGGTAAAAGCAGGGGATGTATTGATCGAGGCGGATCTGGATACGATACGTGCAGCAGGTTATCCGGCGACCACCATGGTCATCCTGACCAATGCGGATGATTTCGCGGAAGTGACGAAAGCGGAGCCAGGAAAAGTGAGAACTGACAAGACGATCATGAAACTAAAAAAATAATCTGAGAACAAGAAAATGTCAGGCAATATCAGCGCCGGCACCATGCGGAAAAATCCGGCGCTGATTTGAAACAGGGAGAAGATTATATGACTGCATTAACAAAAGATTTGATAAAGCTGACAGTTGAAGCAGAAAATAACACGAATCCTGGCGGCAGATTCCGGCAGAAGCTGCATCTTATGCCGCCGGTCGGATGGCTCAATGACCCCAACGGTCTCTGCCAGTTTAAGGGCGTTTATCATGCTTTTTTTCAGTATTCGCCTTTGAATGCAGAAGGCGGCGTCAAGATGTGGGGACACTATACGAGCCGGGATATGATCGATTGGGAATATCAGGGAGTAACGCTTTATCCGGATCAGCCCTTTGACTGCAGCGGGGTATATTCAGGGTGCGCTTTTATCGAGGACGGAGAAATGTACCTGTACTATACAGGAAATGTAAAGCTTGAGGACAGGGATGATTATGACTATGTTAACAGCGGCCGCGAGGCAAACACAGTGCTTGTGACGAGTACGGACGGGGTGAATTTCGGCCGGAAGAGGCTGCTCATGAAAAACAGCGATTATCCGGCTGATCTTACGCTGCATGTGCGCGACCCGAAAGTCTGGAAAGAAAACGGCATCTATTATATGCTGCAGGGCGCACGCACGAAAGAGGATTCGGGACAGGCGATAGTCTTCCGCTCAGAGGATAAGCTGCACTGGTCTTTTCACAGCCGCATAAAGACAAATGACAAATTCGGATATATGTGGGAGTGCCCGGACTATTTTGAAGTGGATGAAACAAAAATCTTATCTGCCTCTGTACAGGGGCTGACAGGAGATGAGTGGAAAGAGCGCAATGTCTACCAGTCAGGATATTTTGTAGTGGATGGAGATATTCTCGGAGAATACATCCTGTCAGATTATCGTCTCTGGGACTATGGGTTCGACTACTATGCGCCGCAGAGTTTCGAGACAGATGACGGAAGGCGGATTCAGATCGGCTGGATGGGGATGCCGGACTGCGAGGAGTATACAAATCGGACGATCGAAGACGGCTGGCAGCACTGCTTTACATTCCCGCGGGAAGTGTTCGTGAAGGATGGAATCGTCAGACAGAGACCAATACGGGAACTGGAAGAAAGAAAAATATTATCTGAAGAAACAAAAAACAGACTGGAAACAAAAAATTATACAGTATATGAAGCTGTTGTAAGTGATATTTCAGATGATCAGTTCCATGCTGTACTGGCAGAAAACTTGATAGTAAAGTATGAAAATAATAGATTTGTAATTGAATTTATAAATAGTAGAAATAATAAAGTTTCTTGTGGGCGAAAGATCAGATATGTAGAGATGGATCATGTGACTGATGTCAGGATACTGTCAGATGAATCTTCTGTAGAGATATTTGTAAATGACGGAGCATATGTTTTCAGCACAAGGTATTATCCGGAAGAGCCGGGAATCTGTATAGAAGCAGAAGGGGCGGACATCAGGTTATACCGCATTTAAGATACACCGGGCATTTTATAGTGCCCGGTACTTTTGTACCTTTTTTCAGAAAATTTCGACAAAACTTTCCTTGCATACATATGTTAAATTTACTATAATGAGAAAAAATTTACGTTTTATGTCGGAGGAATGAGATGGGGACAGTCTTAAAACGTATGACCACAGTGCTGCTGCTGTTGATCATGCTGATAATAATGCCTGTATCCGAGGTTCACGCAGAACCGCAGGCGGAGCAGACAGCGGATAATGGGGCAGCGCAGGAGACGGAACTCTCGGATTTTGAGAAGCAGAAGCAGGCTTCTTATGACACGGTTCCGGAGACGAATAATATCGATGGCTGGCCGGAAGGACCGAAAGTGTACGGCAATTCAGCCATTGTGATGGATATGAACAGCGGAGCCATATTATATGGCAAAAAAATCGACGAACAGCACTACCCGGCCAGTATCACCAAGCTGCTTACAGTTCTTATAGCTCTGGAAAATTCAAGTCTTGACGATGAAGTGCTGTTTTCCCAGGAAAGTATCGATATTTTAAGATCTGATTACGCCAGTATCGGGATGCGTTCCGGCGAGATCCTGAGTATGGAGGATGCTCTGTACGCTACTATGCTCGCATCAGCCAATGAGGTCGCATATGCTGTCGGTGAAAATGTGGGAAAACTGATGGGCGGAGACTATAACACATTTATACAGGCCATGAATGACCGGAGTACAGAGCTGGGATGTACAGGTTCCAGCTGGACAAATGCCAACGGACTTCACGACGACCTGCATTATACTACCGCCCGCGATATGGCGCTGATCACTTCTGCACTTTATGAGCATGAAGAGTTCCGCACGATCGCGCAGACTCTGAGTTATACGATCGGACCGACAAATCTTGTAAACGAACAAAGAGTATTTCAGCAGCATCACAAAATGCTGTGGCCGGATAACAGTAATTACTATGAATATTGTACCGGGGGAAAGACCGGATATACAGATAAATCCAGAACGACTCTTGTCACTACTGCAGACAACGGAACGCTGCAGCTTGTGGCGGTAGTGCTTCAGGATGACGGCGATGTATATGCGGACACAAGATCGATGTTCGACTATGGATTTAATAATTTTTCCAAAGTCCTTTTAAGCGGGGAGAAAATGCCGGAAGAAATACGGTCTTATACAGACAGCGATTCTTATGTACTTCTCCCGGACGGAGTGACGTTTGACTCCCTCGATCATGAGATCACAGTTGAAGATGAGAAAGAAGCGTCCGGACGGATCACATTTTTCTATAAAGGGCAGAATGTAGGGAGCGCGGATGTAGTACTTACCCCGGAATATGTGGAAGAGACGACCGGATACACGACCAGGCTTGAACTCAGCAATCCTGGCGCAGGGCAGGAAAAGGATACCGGGAAAAGTTCCCGGACGCCGGCGTTATCTATGACAGTGCGTATTGCAGCTGCGGGTGCTGTTATATTGCTCTTGTCTATTTTGATCATGATCGTCGTATTCAGACGAAGGGCAGCAGTACGAAGAAAACGCCGGATGATGATCCGGAGAAAAAGACATCAGATGCGGCAGGGGACAGGCCGTCAGAAGATCCGTAATGTAAAGAGATGTTCAGCCCGTGCCCGTCAGCCTGTATCATCCAATAGAAATCGAAGAAGAAGCTAGTTATACTGCCTGCGGTAATCCGTAGGCAGTATTTTCATGATATCCTTAAAAGCTGCCGAAAATTTACTCTGGCTCTCATACCCCACTGCACGGGCAACGGATGCTATGCTTTCGTCACTGTTCCGGAGCATTCCGGCCGCTTTCATGATACGATAGTGCTTCATATATGCGGCAACCGGCATCCCGTAGACAGATTTAAATATACTTTTCAGCGCAGCAGTGTTGATGAGATATTCTCTTGCCAGTTCGTCGATCGTATATCTTTTTTCAGGCTGCGCTGTCATCCGGTCGTGGATTTCCCGGATAAGGCTGACTTGTTCGGAGTAGTGGGCGTCGAGCACATTTTCCCGGGGAGGTTCTGCCATGTTCAGGAACATAAGAAGCTCCTGGCATTTCAGTTTCAGGTAAGGCAGCTTCATCTGTTCAGGAAGGTCGTATACCTCAGAAAATATATGTTCGATCCGGCTGCTTGCCGGAAGCGCTGCAGTCTCTCTGTCCCCGCAGAATTTCAGGCAGAGATTTCCGGCGTCCACACCTGCGTCGCCAAGAAGCCCGGGCATGTTCTTCTGTAGTACCGGCAGGTCCAGGGCGACAGAAAGTCCTTCATAGTATCCGAGCGGAAGCGTGATCTTTGAGTCGGAACATTTATCAGTATAGTGGAAGGAAAGATCACCGTTTCCGAAATACAGGCTTAAGCCGCCTTTCATTTCCCACCCGATCCTTCCAACACGGCAGTGGTCTATAGAAAGGACTGAGACACCGTGGCAGTGACGAATGTGGAAGTGGTCTGCAAGCCAGCAGTGGAAAGACAATTCGATGCCGGGATACAGCTCGAAAGTCTCCGACTTCAGTCTGGCGCGTTCAGGCACACTTTTGGACGATGCTGTCTTTACAATGTCAGCTGATCCGAGGGGATGCCGGATATTAATACAGTATCCCTCCGGGACATCCTTCAGTTTTTCGGCAATTGTGCAAAGCTCTTTTTCCATACTACGCGTCATCCTCCGGACAGGTGATCTTTCCAAGTTTCTCTATCATATGATGCAGCATCTGCGCCAGTTCGGTATCTGCGGTTTTATAATACATTTCCTTTCCATCCCGGCGGCTGACGATCAGGCCGCTGCTCTTTAAGATCCTCAGATGATGTGAGACTGCGGGGCTTGTCATGTTTACAATGGCAGCGATATTGAGCACGCATTCTTCACAATGGCACAGAAGCCAGAAGATACGCAGCCTGCTGGGATCTCCAAGTTGTTTCATTGCCTCGGATACTCCGGCGATCTCTGCTTCGCCCGGAAGATGTTTCCTTATTAATTCTTCGTTATTATGCCCGTGGTCGTGGGGCAGGTTCTGTTCTTTCATCATTCATTGCTCCAATCAGAAATATATTTCGCCCAAACGGAAATAACACCCGTATAGTTCTTGACTTATTATAAAATCAGAAGTACATTATAGTCAACAATTAAATAATTGTTTAATCAAAAGCCAATACCGCCGATGCGGATGAAAAGGAGACAGAAAAATGAAAAAGAGTTATAAGATCGATGTTGACTGTGCGAACTGTGCAAATAAGATGGAGCAGGCTGCTAAAAATACAGAAGGGGTAAAGGATGCAGTCGTAAACTTTATGACACTGAAGATGAACGTAGAGTTTGAAGAGGGACATGATGCAAAGTCAGTTATGCAGGAAGTCCTCAAAAACTGTAAGAAAGTGGAAGATGACTGCGAGATCTTCCTGTAGGATGATAGAAGGAATGACTTATGAGTAAAAAACAGAAAAAAATGCTGATCAGGATTCTGATCTCGGCAGCTCTGCTGATCGGATTTAATTTTTTGCCATTCGGCGGGCCGCTGAGATTCGTTCTCTATCTGATCCCTTATCTTGTGATCGGCTATGATATCCTGATCAAAGCATTTAAAGGAATCAAGAACCATCAGCCGTTTGACGAGAGTCTGCTGATGGCGATAGCCACGATCGGCGCGATCGCAATTGCAATATATACCGAAGTGGCTGAACACGAAGCAGGGGATTATGTAGAAGCCATAGCGGTTATGCTGTTCTATCAGATCGGCGAGTGGTTCCAGAGTTACGCTGTTGGCAAAAGCCGCAGAAATATCAGTGACCTGATGGACATCCGTCCCGATTACGCCAATATTGAAAAGGACGGGAAACTGGAACAGATCGATCCGGACGAAGTAGAGCCCGGTTCCGTGATCGTGGTGCAGCCGGGGGAGAAGGTTCCTATCGATGGTATCGTCATAGAAGGAACGTCTACTCTCAACACAAGTGCACTGACAGGAGAGAGCCTGCCGAGGGATGCACAGGAGGGCGATGAGATCATCAGCGGATGCATCAATATGACGGGTGTGCTGAAGATAAAGACGACCAAAGAATTCGGGGAATCCACGGTGTCGAAAATTCTGGATCTGGTGGAAAATGCAAGCTCCAGAAAATCGAAATCCGAAGACTTCATTACTAAATTTGCACGGATCTATACCCCGGCAGTGGTTTACAGTGCCATTGCATTGGCAATACTTCCGCCGCTTGTGCGGATGTTCGGCATGGGAATCCCGGCAGAATGGGGCACTTGGATCTACCGTGCACTTACATTCCTCGTCATCAGCTGTCCGTGCGCACTGGTAATCAGTATCCCATTAAGTTTCTTCGCCGGTATCGGAGGAGCAAGCAATGCGGGAGTACTTGTAAAAGGGTCTAATTATCTGGAGACATTGTCCCAGACAAAATGTGTTGTATTTGATAAGACAGGTACTCTGACACAGGGAGTATTCGAGGTAAACGAGGTACACCATAATGAGATGAGCCGGGAACAGCTGTTGGAATACGCAGCGCTGGCTGAGAGTGCATCTTCCCATCCGATCAGCAAGAGCCTGCAGAGAGCTTACGGCAAAGAGATCGACCGCAGCCGTGTGACAGATATCCGGGAAATCAGCGGTAACGGCGTGACAGCGAAAGTAGACGGCATCGATGTGGCAGCAGGCAATTCAAAGCTCATGGACAGACGTGGTGTCAAATGGGTCGACTGCCACCAGGCAGGGACGATCATCCATATGGCGGTAGACGGGCGCTATGCCGGACATATTGTGATCTCTGATATTGAGAAGCCTCATGCAAAAGAGGCAATACAGGCGCTGAAGAAAGCAGGCGTTGAGAAGACAGTTATGCTCACCGGCGATTCCCGCAGGGTAGCGGAACATGTGGCAGCAGACCTCGGCATTGATGAAGTACATGCGGAACTTCTTCCGGCCGATAAGGTGTCTGAAGTGGAAGAAATTCTGAAAAAGAATACCGGAAAAGGAAAGCTGGCATTCGTGGGAGACGGCATCAATGATGCACCGGTGCTATCCCGTGCGGATATCGGTATCGCCATGGGAGCCATGGGATCGGACGCAGCTATCGAGGCGGCAGATATCGTGCTGATGGATGATGATCCGCTGAAGATATCCAAGGCAATCCGGATCTCAAGAAAATGCCTTCGCATTGTGTATGAAAATATTTGGTTCGCCATCGGGATCAAGCTGCTCTGCCTTGTACTGGGAGCGGTAGGAATTGCGAATATGTGGCTTGCTATCTTCGCAGATGTGGGGGTCATGATCATCGCGGTACTCAATGCGATCCGCGCATTATTCGTGAAAAAGTTATAAAAGGGACAGGGCAAAACGTGATTGGGGACGTAGTAAAATCCGATTTTACTACGTCCCCATTTCCGTTTTCGGTAATTTTATTATTTCAATTCTTTATAGAGACCGAGTATCTCCTCATAATCTCTACCGTATATAAAATAATAATCAATCTGTCCCGCACCCTCGGTATATAGATATGTTCCGTACAGTGGAACAGCGCAGCACATGACGGTTTCTTCAGAAGCAATTCCCAGACCGTATCCGTATTCGGATACGATAAGAGGCATTCTCATGATCTTTCCGCCGAAACTGATATAGCGGGCTTTATTATTTATGCGTTCCAGATCTTCGTTTAAGATCCCTTTTACCATAAGTTTTTCTTCTTTTGTCCAGTCAAAATAATTCCATGTGCGGATTTTCTGCCCGTGTTCCACTTTTCTGGGAAGTGCTCTGGACTCGGTCAGGAGTTTTCGTCCCGTGTGATCCAGAAAACGGATCGCCCCGCTTCTTTTATCAATCTGTATCCTGATCTGTCCGGAGACAAGCTCTGCGAGGGACTTTCCTGCCCTTGCCGACCATGCCGGCGCCTGTTCGGGTGGAAAATGCCAGAAACTGTGAGGCGGTTCAGGGACATCCCTGCCGATAAACTGTACCCGTATTACGGATGCATGTACCGGCGTCAGGCGAAGGGTTCCGTCGTTGCTGATCAGTTCAAGGGAGTGTCTGGTCCGCCTTATCTTCCGGACTGAAAGATCGGCAGTCTGATGCGCCGTCTCTTTTCCCAGATTCAGAAGCTTCGGATCCGGAACAGATCCGAAACGGTAGGGCGACGGATTGACGGGAACGCCGGTGTATCGATGTGTGCTCTGCTGCAATATTGCATATGCACCGGATGAGGCTGATTTCCCTGTGCCTTCTCCCACACGTTTTTTTCCTGCACGTTCTTCTCCCGCACGTTCATCTTCCCGCGGCTTCTTTTCTTCCGGTAGTCTTTCCTGCTCCCGTTCCGGAGCAGGCTGGGCGATCAGATCTGTCAGGTCTCCCGTATGGACAGCGGCAAGTTCATGAAGGGCACGCGTCGCGGCGACATACAGAAGCTTCACGTACGCGTCTTCAGCAGGATAGCTCTCGGCAGAAGGATGGTAGAGGAGAACGGCATCGAATTCCAGACCCTTTGTATATTCCACAGGGAGGACCATGATTCCTTCGGTGAATTCGGCTGTCTCCGGATCGGTATCGGCAAGCTCCAGTTCTCTGCCAAGAGATGCACTTACCGCAGCGGCTTCCTCCTCATCCCGGCAGATCACGGCAATCGTCTCCCTGCCGTCTGACTGCCATTTGCGGATCGTATTTATACTTTCCCTGATCATGGCTTCTTCATCACGGCACTGTGTAATACGAACAGGACTGCCGTGACGGCGGATCGGATCGGCCGGATAGACGGGGAAGCTCCCGTGCCGCAATATCCCGGTGGCGAATTCTGAGATCTCTATAGTATTGCGGTAGCTCTTCTTAAGCACTCCGAAACCGCCGGGAGTGCCTTTCAGCATCAGGGATTTCAGATCCTCCCAGTCGTTCAGTCCGTATCCGTAGTGAATATTCTGGGAGACATCGCCCATGATCGTATAGGTACAGCCGCGGAGGCAGTAGTAGAGAGCGCTGTATGCCATCATGCCGAAGTCCTGCGCCTCATCGATGATCACGTGGCTAGCCTCGCGGATACCGTCGGTTTCCTTGATCCGCTTGTAAATGTAAGCGAGTGCTGCCAGGTCATAGAGATCGAATTCATGTTCCGGAACGGGTATCGTTTTGCCTTTTGATGCCTGTGATTTAAGAAAGTCGTCATAGACCTGATAAACGGATCCTTTCCAGACGTCTCCGCCGAAATGCCGCCTGTATTTCTTATAAAGCTCTTTTCGCACGGCAGGCGGATAGGCGATATCCTTTCCGGTTATTTCATTTTCCAGACGGGACAGAAGGATCGCGTTCAGCATATTGATCTTGCCCTGCATGGAGACAAGAGGATTGTCATTAAGACAGTTCCGGACTGTGGACCGCCGCATGATCCGGACTCCGTTTTCCAGGATCACTTCCTGTTCCGGGATGGATATTCTCTCCAGATCCCGGCAGAAGTATTCCAGATCATGAAACCACTCATAGCTTCCTTTGACCCGGACCGCTTCTTCATTTTTCCCGATGTGCCGGATATGGTGAATATCCGGATCCCAGTCCTCATAGAGGAGACGTACAAAGAGCTGTTCCATCGTCATCTGCGAGACTCCGTATACGTCCAGATCAGGCAGCACACTGGTGATATAGTTCAGAAGGATCCGGTTGCTCCCTATGATGTAGAAGTCCTCCGGACGGAAATCTTCTTCATAATTATACAGAATATAAGAGATGCGGTGCATCGCTACTGTTGTTTTTCCCGATCCGGCGACACCCTGCACGATCAGGTTCATCTTCGGAGATCTTCGGATCACTGCGTTCTGTTCCTTCTGGATCGTGGAGATGATCTCACCGAGTACCGCGCTTTTATTTCTGGCAAGATACTTTGTCAGCAGCTCATCGTTTGCTACCACGTCCGAGTCAAAGAAATCGATCAGCCGGTCGTCCGCAATCTCATAGGTGCGCTTCCGCTTCAGGTCGATCTCGCAGGAACCTTCATTTTTTACAGTATATCGGCATCTCCCTGTTGTGTTCTCGTAATAGACAGATGCGATGGGGGCTCTCCAGTCGATGACTACCGGTTCGGATCCGTTTCTGGAAATGCCGACGCGTCCGACATAGTATGACTCTGCATAGGGAATTTTCTGATCACGAAAATCAATACGGCCGAAATACGGTTTGTGCCGCGCTTTCCGGCATCGCAGCAGATCCATGCGGGTTTCCTGCAGCTGGGCCTGAGTGTTGTGAAAGAGAGCGAGCGCCTCCTTATCTTTTGTCCCGTAAGTCTCCATCAGCTCATGGAGTTCATCAGACAGCCGGCCGCTGTATTTTTCTGCTTTTTCAAGATTGTCCTGTGCGATTCCGATAATTCTGGCGAACTGAGCCTCCTCGGCTTCCCTGCTCAGCCCCGGAATGGGACGGAATGCTTTTGTCTTTTGTTGATCCACTGAAATTCACCTCTCTTTCCCGTTGGTCGGTCATTGTTTGAGGAGATATATGTCTACTGCGTAATATAACATTTTTTTGCGCAATTTCAAAGATTTATATTAGGTTAAGAGAAGATATGGGGAGTATAACAATTTTTTATTTCCTTTTTTACATAAGTATGTTATTCTATTTTCATCTCGTGCGGAACGCATTCTGCAGGATTCATCCGCATGTTTTTTCATTATTTCAATGCCCGCATATTCAGGGCAGATTTCGCAGGAGCATAAAGAAAGACCGGGGTGATGCCATTGCAGGGATAAGTGACGAAAGTAAACCAGAAGGTATATCAAGAAATATAAAGTTGCACCAGAGAAACAAGATGTATTATACTTAAGGAGAAAAAATGGAGAAAACAAAACTACAGTGGCATCCCGCCTTTGGAGCCGCCCTGCGTATCACTCTGCAGGATGAGATGAGATATCTGGAGATGCACGAAGAATATCTGCTGAGTAAAAAACCGTTGCAGATGGATATCCTCATCATTAAAAAATTGAAGGATATTCCAATAAGAAAGGATATTGGCCGGATATTCCGAAAACATAATATCATAGAATATAAATCACCCAGTGACAGTTTGAGTATAAATGATTTCTATAAAGTATACGGCTATGCCTGTATCTACCAGTCTGATACAAACAGGATTGGAGAAATTAAGCCGGAAGAGCTGACGTTGACTTTTGTGTGCAGCCACTATCCTAGAAATATGCTCCAACATCTGAAGCGCATACGAGGAATCCGCACGGAGTGTCAGGGGAGCGGTATCTACTATCTGAGGGGGGATCCCATTCCGATACAGCTTCTGGTTCTCCCGGAATTGTCTAATAAGGAGAACTATTGGCTGCAGAGCATGCGGACTAATCTGCGGGCTGGAGCAGAGATACGGAAACTGATGAGTGAATATGAAAAACACAGGAAATCAAAAGATTACGCTGCGGTGATGGATCTGATCACACGGGCGAACTGGGAACAGATGGAGGTGGAAAAGAAAATGTGTGATGCATTGAAAGAATTATTTGCAGAAGAATTGAAGGAAGCGGACAGCAGGGGAAGATCAGAAGGTATGCGCCAGGGGCTCAGTCAGGGACTTAGCCAGGGGCTTCAGCAGGGATTAACACAGGGTATCCAGCTTACCAAGCGGGTACTGCAGCTGTCAGCTCAGGGAGATTCCCCGGAGATGATAGCAGACAAATGTAATGTTTCGCTGGAGCAGGTGAAAAAGATACTCGAATGATCATATAATACAGCGCAGGCTGGACTGTTGCGCTGTCAGTCTGTGATTCATGCTTACAAAACTCTTGACGAACCGGTATTTTCTTCTTATAATCATCCTTGTATGAATTTAAAATTCAAAGGCTATGACGGAGACAGTAGGTCTTATCCGAACATCCCAGCGAGCCGGGAATGGTGAGAGCCCGGTATAAGTAGAATACTTCCGAATATCACTTCCGAGCCGCAGCCCCCAAAATATACCGGAGATACAAGGCAGCACGAGAAGTAAGGGCTGACGCGGATCCCGCGTTAGAGGATACCATATGCGAACTGAATTGCTTTTACCACAGAATCAGACAGTGTGTATACGGGTGAAGGAAGTTCAAGTATGTTGTAACAGGTGGTTAAAACGAGAGAGATGGCTTTCGTCCTTTTACAGGACGGGAGCCTTTTTTTCTGCTGAATCAGAAACGATAACGTTTTACAGAGCCTGAATGAACAATATATCCGTTGCGGACGCGCTTTCGCTCGGGCCGTAACGCAGCGGACACATATGGCTGCAAAGGACGCAGCCTTAGTGCCGGCGTTACTCTACGGTCCTTAACGAATATATTGTTCATTCAGGCTCCCGCAAACCGGAACGTTTTTCAAACCGGCAGATAAAAAGGCTTCTTATTAAAGAAAGTCCAGACCGTCAGGTACATCAGCACCGCCGGAAAGCAGGCACACTTTCAGGAAAAGATAGTGCTCTGTTAAAAGGTAAGAAAGCCCCCCATCTCTTCCGGTTTTGATTCAGGTTCCGTTCTGGGCAGGTCTGACGCAGCTATGTGTCGATTAAGGACCGTAAAGGAACGCCGGCACTTAGATCGCGTTTTTTGCGATCTTATGTACCGCTGCGTTCCGTCCCGAGCGAGAGCGCGTCCGCAATCGACACATAGCTGCGGCGGACCAGAGACAGAAAGGAAAATCAGCATGTATAAGAAAGTTCCCACAGATATGAATTTTGTCGGCAGGGAAAAGGAAGTCGAGAAGTTCTGGGATGAGAATCACATCTTTGAGAAGAGTATCGAAGAGCGTGAGGGATGTCCGGACTACATCTTCTACGACGGCCCGCCGACCGCAAACGGCAAACCGCACATCGGACATGTGCTTACACGTGTCATCAAGGACATGATCCCGCGTTACCGCACAATGAAAGGCTACATGGTTCCGAGAAAGGCAGGATGGGATACCCACGGACTGCCGGTCGAGCTTGAGGTAGAGAAAGCCCTCGGACTGGACGGAAAGGATCAGATCGAGGAGTACGGCCTGGAGCCGTTCATCGACAAATGTAAGGAAAGCGTATGGAAATACAAGGGGATGTGGGAGGATTTCTCCGGCACAGTCGGCTTCTGGGCTGATATGGAGCACCCCTATGTAACATACCATAACAGCTTCATCGAGTCCGAGTGGTGGGCATTGAAAAAGATCTGGGAGAAAGATCTTCTCTACAAAGGGTTCAAGATCGTTCCCTACTGTCCG
Source organism: Candidatus Mediterraneibacter faecipullorum (assembly GCA_019119675.1). Taxonomy (GTDB): domain Bacteria; phylum Bacillota; class Clostridia; order Lachnospirales; family Lachnospiraceae; genus Mediterraneibacter; species Mediterraneibacter faecipullorum. The sequence continues at coordinate 24,585 of DWWO01000051.1, forward strand.
AGATGTGGTACGCCGCTGTCCGCCCAGGAAGTGGCTCAGGGCTACAAGGACGTGAAAGAACGTTCCGCAGTTGTAAGATTTAAAGTAAAGGACGAGGATGCATACATCCTTGCATGGACGACCACACCGTGGACACTTCCGTCCAATCTCGCCCTCTGTGTAAACCCGAACGAGGATTATGCGAAAGTAAAGGCAGCAGACGGATACACTTATTATATGGCATGTGCTCTTCTTGACACAGTACTGGGAAGACTGGCTGAGGAAGGTAAGCCGGCATACGAGATCCTCGAGACATACAAAGGAACAGACCTCGAGGGCAAAGAATATGAGCCGCTGTACCAGTGCGCGGCTGACGCTGCTGCAAAGCAGAATAAGAAAGCATTTTATGTGACATGCGACACATATGTTACACTGACAGACGGTACGGGAGTCGTTCACATCGCGCCGGCATTCGGTGAGGACGATGCGAACGTGGGAAGAAAGTACGGTCTTCCGTTTGTACAGCTTGTAGATGAAAAAGGAAACATGGCGGAGTCTACTCCGTTCGCAGGACTGTTTGTAAAGAAAGCAGATCCGGAAGTGCTGAAGGATCTGGACAGCAGAGGACTGCTTTATGACGCGCCGAAATTCGAACACAGCTACCCGCACTGCTGGAGATGCGACACACCGCTGATCTACTATGCGCGTGAGTCATGGTTCATCAAGATGACAGCGGTACGCGATGACCTGATCGCCAACAACAATACGATCAACTGGATTCCGGAGAGCATCGGAAAAGGACGTTTCGGCGACTGGATCGAGAACGTTCAGGACTGGGGCATCAGCCGTAACCGCTACTGGGGTACTCCGCTCAATATCTGGGAATGTGAGTGCGGACACATGCATTCCATCGGAAGTATTGCGGAGCTGAAAGAAATGTCCGACAACTGTCCGGAAGACATTGAACTGCATCGTCCGTACATCGACGCCGTGACGATCAAGTGCCCGAAGTGCGGTAAAGAGATGCACCGTGTTCCGGAAGTTATCGACTGCTGGTTCGACAGCGGATCCATGCCGTTTGCACAGCACCACTATCCGTTCGAGAATCAGGAACTCTTTGAGAAACAGTTCCCGGCAGACTTTATTTCCGAGGCGGTAGACCAGACAAGAGGATGGTTTTACTCCCTGCTGGCGATCTCCACGCTGATCTTCAACAAGGCGCCATACAAGAATGTCATTGTCCTCGGACATGTGCAGGATGAGAATGGACAGAAGATGAGCAAATCCAAGGGAAATGCGGTAGATCCGTTCGATGCCCTTGAGAAATACGGAGCCGATGCGATCCGCTGGTACTTCTATGTTAACAGTGCTCCGTGGCTGCCGAACCGTTTCCACGGGAAAGCAGTGACAGAAGGACAGAGAAAATTCATGGGTACACTGTGGAATACTTATGCATTCTTTGTTCTCTATGCGAATATCGACGAGTTCGATGCGACAAAATATACACTGGAATATGATAAACTTTCCGTAATGGACAAATGGCTCTTGTCCAAGATGAATACGATGGTGAAGACCGTTGACAACAATCTTGAGAATTACCGCATTCCGGAGGCTGCCCGCGCGCTTCAGGAGTTTGTGGATGACATGAGCAACTGGTACGTAAGAAGAAGCCGTGAGCGTTTCTGGGCGAAAGGAATGGAGCAGGATAAGATCAATGCATATATGACACTGTATACAGCTCTTGTGACAGTATCCAAGGCGGCTGCTCCGATGATCCCGTTCATGACAGAGGAGATTTATCAGAACCTTGTCCGCAGCATTGACAAAGATGCACCGGAGAGTATCCATCTCTGCCTGTTCCCGGAAGTGAATGAGGACCAGATCGATGCAGAACTGGAGCAGAACATGGACAATGTCCTGAAGCTTGTTGTTATGGGGCGTGCCTGCAGAAATGCATCCAATATCAAGAACCGTCAGCCGATCGGCCAGATGTTCGTGAAAGCCGCGTTTACCTTGCCGGAGTTCTATCAGGAGATCGTGGCTGACGAGCTGAATGTGAAGAATGTTAAATTTACGGAAGATGTAAGAGACTTCACTTCATACAATTTTAAACCGCAGTTAAAGACAGTAGGCCCGAAATATGGTAAAATGTTAGGTGGCATTAAGGCTGCCCTTGATTCTGTGGACGGTAACGCCGCAATGGATGAGGTCAATGAAACAGGTGCTCTCAAACTCGATGTAAACGGACAGGAGATTACGCTGTTCCGTGAGGACCTGCTGATCGAGACCGCCCAGATCGAAGGATATGTGTCAGAAAATGATAATGGTATCACTGTAGTACTTGACACAAACCTGACACCTGAGCTCCTCGAAGAAGGATTCGTCCGTGAGATCATCAGCAAGATACAGACCATGAGAAAAGAGGCAGACTTTGAAGTGATGGACCGTATCCGCGTAACTTATGACGGCAGTGAAAAGGCAGAGACGATCTTCGCAAAATATGCCGATGAGATCGCCGGGGAAGTGCTCGCCAACGAAGTGGCGAAGGCAGAGCCGGCAGGCTATGTAAAGGAGTGGAAGATCAACGGTGAAGCAGTTACAATGGGTGTGGAAAAGGAAGGAAAATAAAACAATGTTCAGCAAAAGATTTGAGAAAGAAACATTCAAGCAGACGGTAAAGGACAACATCAGAAACCTTTACAGAAAAACAATCGAGGAAGCGACTGAGCAGCAGGTATTCCAGGCGGTTTCTTATGCAGTAAAAGACGTTATTTTTGACGACTGGTTTGCAACTCAGAAAGCGTATGATGAGGCGGACGCAAAGACAGTTTACTATATGTCCATGGAGTTCCTGATGGGACGCGCGCTTGGAAATAACCTTATCAATATGACGGTATACAAGGAAGTAAAGGAGGCTCTTGATGAGCTGGGACTCGATCTGAACGTGATCGAGGATCAGGAGCCGGATGCAGCTCTCGGAAACGGCGGTCTGGGAAGACTTGCAGCATGTTTCCTCGACTCACTGGCAACCCTGAACTATCCGGCATACGGATGCGGCATCCGTTACCGCTACGGTATGTTCAAACAGAAGATCGAGAACGGATACCAGAAAGAGGTTCCGGACGACTGGTTAAGAGAGGGAAATCCGTTTGAGCTGCGCAGAGAAGAGTATGCAAAGGAAGTACGTTTCGGAGGCAATATCCGCTTTGAGAAAGATCCGGTCACAGGAAAGGATAAATTTATCCAGGAAAATTATGAGTCTGTTCTGGCTATCCCCTATGACATGCCGATCGTCGGATACGGCAATCACGTGGTAAATACGCTGCGTGTATGGGATGCCAAGGCGATCACGGACTTTAAGCTGGATGAGTTTGACAGGGGTAACTATCACAAGGCAGTGGAGCAGGAGAATCTTGCAAAACTTATCGTCGATGTACTCTATCCGAACGATAACCACTATTCAGGAAAAGAGCTTCGTCTGAAACAGCAGTATTTCTTCATCTCTGCGAGCCTTCAGGCGCTGATCGCAAAATACAAGAAGAAACACAGCGATATTCGCAAGCTGTATGAAAAAGTAGTCATCCAGATGAACGATACTCACCCGACAGTGGCAGTTCCGGAGCTGATGCGACTGCTCATTGATGAAGAGGGGCTGACATGGGAAGAGGCATGGGACGTAACTACAAAGACCTGTGCGTACACGAACCATACGATCATGGCAGAGGCTCTTGAGAAATGGCCGATCGACCTGTTCTCACGTCTCCTGCCGCGTATCTACCAGATCGTTCAGGAGATCGACCGCCGGTTCCTTATCAAAGTCCGCGAGATGTATCCGGGCAACGAGGATAAAGTGAAGAAGATGGCAATCCTCATGGACGGCCAGGTGCGCATGGCAAATATGGCGATCATTGCAGGATTCTCTGTAAACGGTGTGGCGAAGCTTCATACGGAAATCCTGAAACATCAGGAGCTGAAAGACTTCTATGAGATGATGCCGGAGAAGTTCAATAATAAGACAAACGGTATCACACAGAGACGTTTCCTTGCACATGGAAATCCGCTTCTCGCTGACTGGATCACAGATAAGATCGGAGACGGCTGGATCACCGACCTTTCCCAGATCGCGAAGCTGAAACCGTATGTAGACGATGACAGTGCAAGACGCGAATTTATGGAGATCAAGTATAAGAACAAAGTCCGCCTTGCAAAATATATCAAAGAGCATAACGGAATCGATGTGGATCCGCGCTCTATTTTCGATGTACAGGTAAAACGTCTGCATGAGTATAAACGTCAGTTCCTGAACATCCTGCATATCATGTATCTGTACAATCAGATCAAAGAGCATCCGGAGATGAGCTTCTATCCGAGAACATTTATCTTCGGCGCGAAAGCGGCAGCAGGATATTTAAGAGCCAAAGAGACGATCAAGCTGATCAATTCTGTGGCTGATGTGGTAAATAATGACCGCAGCATCAACGGAAAACTGAAAGTCGTGTTTATCGAAGACTACCGCGTATCCAACGCAGAGATCATTTTTGCGGCGGCAGATGTCAGCGAGCAGATATCCACAGCGTCTAAAGAGGCGTCAGGCACGGGTAACATGAAGTTCATGCTGAACGGTGCTCCGACACTGGGAACAATGGACGGTGCGAACGTGGAGATCGTACAGGAAGTCGGCGAGGAGAATGCATTTATCTTCGGCCTGAGTTCGGAAGAAGTTATCAATTACGAGAACAACGGCGGCTACAATCCGCAGGATATCTACTTCAACGACTGGGAACTGAAACGTGTGGTAGACCAGCTTATGGACGGTACTTATTCACACGGCGATCATAACATGTATAAGAACCTTTATAATTCACTTCTCAATACACAGTGTACGGACAAAGCGGATATGTATTTTATCCTGAAGGATTTCCGTTCCTACGCAGACGCGCAGAAGAGAGTAGAAGAGGCTTACAGAGACCAGCAGAGATGGTCCAGGATGGCAATGATGCAGACGGCATGCAGCGGAAAGTTCTCATCTGACCGTACGATCGAGGAGTATGTAAATGATATCTGGCATCTTGAAAAAGTAGAGGTTCCGTCCGGAGAGGACGAATAGGAGGTATCTTATGGATTACGGATACGATTATATATACGAATATAATTATGATTATCCCGTTAGTCACGGAAACGGCGGGGATGCGGCAGTTACTATATTGCTGACAGTCTATCTGGTCGTGCTTGCACTGATCCTCGCCTTTGCCCTGGCAAGTTATATCTTTCATTCGATCGGGCTGTACACCATCGGTAAACGTATGGGAAGAGAGCACGCATGGCTTGCTTTCATTCCGTTTGCGAGAGATTATTTCCATGGTGAACTGGCCGGCGAGATTCCGTTGAAGAATAAGAGTATCAAAAACCCTGGCATATGGAAACTGGTGTTGCCGATCATCTATGGCGCTGTCGCAGGAGTACTGTTTGTATTCCTTTTCGTGGCAGCTATAGGGGCAGGCGCAGCATCCTCCCTGAGCGGGAATCAGATGGGCGGTATTATGGCGTTTTCGACAACATTGATCGCACTGTATATTGTGATCCTCGTGTTTGCCGTAGTATATTCGGCGGTATATTCGGTACTGCGTATCCTGATCGATATTCAGATTTATGAGAAATTTACTACACGCAATATGGCGGTGGTACATTCCGTGCTTTCAGGGATCATCCCTCTGTATGAAGCGATCTGCTTCTTTGTTATGAGGAATAAACCATTTAATCCCGGCATGGAGCCACAGCTCACGCCGCCACCGGTCCCGCCGGTATATCCGGGAAATAAAACAGAATAAAGTAAGTGAAGCCCTTCATATACTGGATATATGGAGGGCTTTTTTATGAATCGATATGCCGTGGAACAGAAATTTAAGTCAATTGCCGCGTTTCTCATAATCCTGATCCTTCTGCCCTATATCGTATCTGTTTTTGTAAACGGGGCAGATGTGAGAGAAGATGCGGGTGAAGACTTTTATGTAAAGGTAAAGGTGCCGGATGCAGAAGAGGCCGATGGTGTGACAGAGATCAGGTGGACGGATTATCTTGCAGGTATCCTGGCAGAAGAAATATCAGAAGACTGTGAGCCGGAAACCCTGAAGGCACAGGCAGTTGTGATCCGTACACAGATCTACAGGACTCTCGAAGACTCTGAGGACAAGACCCTTACGGAGAGCTATCTGTCACGTGATGAAATGGAAGATAAATGGGGAGCAGAAAACTACGGGGAATATTATGAAAAGTATATCCGCGCTGTAGAGGAGACGGATGATACGGTAGTAATGTACGGGGATGCATATGCATGGACACCGTTTCATCAGTCCAGCAATGGAATGACGCGGAGTGCAGCTGAAGTACTTGGAAGTAATGACTATCCCTATATTGCAGTCAGAGAGTGCCCGCTGGATAAAGAAGCGGATGATGAAATCCAGACCTTTGCGTTTCCCTACACAGAAATCCAGAGTTTGTGCAGAGATTTTCTGGTGGCAGAAGAGGACGAAGATAAGGCGGCGCAGGGGTATACATATGATGATTTCGAGGTCAGATCCTGCGATTCTGCCGGCTATGTGAGCGAGCTGAGGATAGGAAATACCATATGTACGGGCGATCAGTTCCGGGATGCTCTCTCGCTTCCTTCTAGTGCATTTTCATTCAGCGAGGAGGACGACGACAATATAAAAATCACGACAACCGGAAAAGGCCATGGCCTTGGCATGAGTATCTGGACCGCGGATCAGATGGCGAAAGAAGGAAAAACATTTGAGGAGATCCTTGCTTTTTTCTTTGAAGGAACGGAACTCAGAAACGATATTCAGGAGACAGCATTATTCTAATCTGTACCTGTAGAATTTTCATGGGAATCTTTTGATATATTCAGTATAATACTTTCATTTACTGGCAAAAATATAGCCAGAGGTGATGAGAATGAATAAGAATGAAAGACCGTCTTTCCTGAAAGGAAAAGGCGCTGCTGTCGGCATTGTAATCTGTTTTGTAGCTGTCATAGCACTGGTTGGGGCATATACGTTCAGCAACTATCAGAGGGACATTGACGAGCAGATGGCAAAAGCCGGGGAACAAGCAGAAGAACTTACAGAAGATATGGGTACAGCTACAGAAGATACAACAGAGGGTATTACAGAGGAAACGACAACAGATGACATCGTCCTGCCGGAGCAGGAAAACAGCATAGCAGGAGACACGGAAAATGGAGTACAGAGCCAGCCGTCCGGGGAGGAAAATAATGCAGATTCTCAGAGTGATACATCAGGTGAAAGTACTGGGACAGATAATAGTGCAGCAGCGACAACCGGAGATACATCGGGTGTATGGTTCAGCGAGGACAGCACTCTCGCATGGCCTGCCAGCGGCGCAGTGATCATGAGCTATAGTATGGATCAGACAGTATTCTTCCAGACACTGGAGCAGTACAAATATAATCCGGCAATGATCATCAGTGGAGAAGCAGGGGAGACGATCGGTGCATCGGCAGCAGGGATCGTGACCAATATCGAAGAGACCGCGCAGACAGGAACTACGGTTACCCTTGATATGGGAAATGGTTACAGTGCCGTGTACGGACAGCTCAGTGATGTGCCCGTCGCTGTCGGAGATTATGTTGGAGCCGGCGAATCACTAGGCACATTGAGTGAGCCTACAAAATACTACAGCGTAGAAGGACCGAATCTTTACTTTGAAGTGCTCAAAGACGGAGAGCCGGTCGATCCGATGAACTTTATGGAGTAGATGGGATTCGTGTTTGTTCCAGTGCCAAGCTGTAAAAAATGGAAGAAATGAATCTCACAGAATGGGATTTCAAAATCATACGGAATGGAAATACAAAATCACTCGGAATAGAAATTAAAAATCTCACGGAATGGAATTGTAAAATCTCACGGAATGGATTATAATATACACAGGAGGATCGTGTCATGGAGAAGAAAGGATATAGACCGCGCATTATTGATAATAAGATTGAAGAGTATCTGGGGGTGTTCGGTGCACTCTGTATAGAGGGGCCCAAGTGGTGCGGGAAGACGTGGACGTCATCCTTTCACAGCAGAAGTGAGATCTATCTGGGAGATCCGGCGGGCAATTTTCAGAACAGGAACCTTGCCGAATTAAGTCCGGATCTGGTGTTGCAGGGAGAGCCCCCCCGTCTGATCGATGAGTGGCAGGAAGTGCCGCCGCTGTGGGACGCCGTGAGATTTCATGTGGATCAGAGCAGTGAGAAAGGACTTTTTATCTTAACGGGATCATCAACCCCGAATCACAAAGGGATACTTCACAGTGGCGCAGGGCGCATTGCAAGGATTCGAATGCGCCCTATGTCTCTGTATGAGTCCGGGGACTCAAGCGGCATGGTTTCTCTGGGCGATTTATGTGCAGACAGGATGGAGTCTGTGATGACAGGGGAAGTCCGGCTGACAGACCTGATCGGGTATATCCTGCGCGGAGGATGGCCGGCAAGCCTCGGACTTTCGATAAAAGAAGCGTCGCTTCTGCCCCGGCAGTATCTTGACGCTATTGTCGATGATGACGTGTACAGGATTGACGGAGTGAAGCGCGATACTACAAAGATCCGGCTGCTTCTTCGCTCCCTGGCGCGAAACGAGAGCACCACGGCGACGAACCGCTCGTTGAAAAATGATGTAAAAGAAAAAGACGATGAAGATATCGATGTGGATACGATCGCATCCTATCTGGATATATTTTCCCGGCTGTTCCTGATCGAGAATCAGCAGCCCTTTTCCTCGAAGATCCGTTCGTCAGTCAGAGTAAAACAGGCGGAGAAGCGGCATTTTGCAGATCCGTCCCTTGCGGCGGCTCTCTTAGGTGCGACAGAGGAGAAACTTCTGGGAGATCTTAATACACTCGGATTCCTATTTGAGGCATTGTGCGAGAGAGATCTGAGGATTTACACCGATGCATTTGGGGGCCAGCTTTATCACTATCAGGATTATCAGAACCGTGAAGTTGACGCGGTGATACAGCTTCCGGGCGGAGAATGGTGCGCATTTGAGATAAAGCTTGGCGCGAACCAGATTGATGAGGCGGCGGCAGTTCTGGTGAAATTGAAAAATGATATTGCAAAAGAGCCGGGAGGCATACCGCCGAAGGTCCTCTGTGTAGTGTGCGGGATGAGCAATGCGGCCTACAAACGCGCTGACGGGGTATATGTAGTTCCGATAACGGCGCTTCGCGAGTAAGAAGAGGTGGCGGATGTGAATTATACATATATTGTCAAATGCAGTGACGGCTCGTTCTACACCGGATGGACGAATGATCTGGAGAAGCGGATCAAAGCCCACAATGATGGAAAAGGTGCGAAATATACAAAATCCCGCAGACCGGTGGTTCTGGCGTATTATGAGGAATTTCACACGAAAGAAGAGGCGATGCGCCGGGAGTGGGAGATCAAGCAGATGACGAGAGAGCAGAAAATGAAAATGATCCGGGAAGATATCTGAGCCGATATCCCCCGGATCATTTTGCGTGATATGACCGGAGGGGGCTGCGTGCCAGTGGCACGCAGCCGGCATCGGGATAACGTATAATTAATCGGCCAGAGCGAAGTATCGCGCAGAGAAAACATTACAATTACAGCAGTCCGAGCCCTTTTGCAACGATCATGATGAAGTCCTGTACATTCGTGACGATCGTAGTCGCGGCAAGGCTTCCGCGGTCCAGAAGCTTATTGACCACAAATTCATCGGCGTCTACTGTATAGAGGAATACGGGGCGTACCGTACCGTCTTCAAGCACACGGTAGGACGGCGTCATATTTCCTGTAGCAATGGTGTGGAGCATGGTGGCAAGGCAGATGACCGTGGTAGATTTTTTGATCATGCTGCGCATTGCGGTCTGTCCGTCATAAGCGTTTCCGATGACCTCGGGGAGCGGCCCGTCGTCGCGGATGGAGCCGGTAAGGACGAAAGGAACGTTATTTTTGACACAGCTGTACATGATTCCGTTATCAATCTTGTAGTCGTCAATAAACTGTGCGATGGAACCGCTTTTTCTTACGCGGTTGATGACGTCAAGATGATTGTAATGTCCGTTGGGCTGGGATTTCTGTGTATAGATATCCTGTCCGAGGGCAGTGTGGAACATAGCGCCTTCCAGATCGTGGGTCGCAAGTGCGTTTCCGGCCATCAGACCATCTACATAGCCGTTTTCAACCATGGCCTGCATGGCGCGTCTTGCATCCGCGTCAAAAGAGAACGCAGGTCCCATGACCCATATGATATTTCCGTGGTCTTTCTCGTATTTTAAAAGCTCAAAGAGCCGGTCATAGTCTCTGGCATAGGATGTCTCGCGGCTCCTGCCCTGGCGGAAGACGAACTGGTCGCCCTCGGCATCTTCCGGATCTTCAAAACCGGCGGAGTGCAGATAGATGCCTTCTTCGGCGTTTTCCGAGCGGCCCAGTATGACCTTGTCGCCAATCTCAAGATTGCGGTTCTCCACGACTTTTAAAGTCCCGTCATCGCAGAGCACGACGCTTGAGTCCATACGGCTCTCTTCGGCAAGCGTCCATTTCCCGTTTATTTTGAAGTATTCAGGATACATGGAAGTGCTGTGGTAATTTTCGGGAGCAACTCCTTTGATGGTTACTTTTTCCCATGCTGCATCCGGAGCATTGACAAAACGCTCCTGTGTGAAATCAGGTTCTCTGTATTCTGGTAAATGAAACATAGTTTAAAACTCCTCTTTTCTGTTAATGTAATGTCGATGAAATATCGAGTCAGCAGAATCCGCATCAGCGCTCATACACACACTGACCATCCACATAGGTCTGAATGACTTTGATTTTATCGATATCTTCAGCCGGAATATTCAGGATATCGTCGCTCAGCACGGCGAAATCTGCATGGTATCCGGGGGCGAGCATTCCTGTATCAGGAAAACCTGCAGCCTGTGCGGAACCTGTTGTATAGAGTCTGATCGCTGTCTCGATATCTACAGCCTGGTCTTTTCCACAGTCTGACCCGTCGGCAGCAGTACGTGTCACTGCAAGCTTCAGGCCGGGAAAAGGATCAGAGGGATCTGACCAGAAAGTAGCCGGGGCGTCAGTTGAGAAGCCCAGGGAAACACCTGCATCCAGCATATCCTTATAAGGATAGCACTGTTTTAACCAGTCTGCACCGAGATTGGAGAGATAGCTTTTGCTCTCCGCATACGGGAAGATTGGCTGGGACACAAAGGAGATGCCGTGTCCGGCGGCTTTTGTGATACTGTCTTTGGAGGGATCTGTGACATGCTCCACCCGCACATATGGAATATCACCTGTTGTCCATGGCGCTTCCTGACATGCCCGGTCGATCATTCTTGCGATAGCCCTGCCGCCCATAGCGTGCATGGAGAGCTGGCAGTTGTTTTCTTTACAGAAAGCAATGGCAGTTTCCACAAGGTGATCGCTGCATACGGAGATTCCGTATTCGTCTTCGGAGCCGTAATAAGGACGGTTCATCCACGCAGTCCGTCCGGAAATGCTGCCGTCTCCGATAAGCTTTAAGCCTGCTGCGAAGATCTGACGGTTCCGGTCGTATCTTTCTTCCGGGATATGGAATCCTTTATCATCTGTAAAGAAATCCCACATGTAGTAAACACCGACCCTCTGATGGAAGCCTCGCTTTGCGGCTGCCTCATAGACCGGTATATTATCGCTTTCGTCCAGATTGCCCATATCACAGATCGTAGTGATGCCCTGGGAGGTGAGAACCCCGCCCAGCTCCAGCAGGTTGTCCACATGCTGTTCGACAGATTCCTGTGGCATCAGAGGTACGATCAGGTTACGGGCATTCTCCTTGAGGACCCCCGTGGGTTCTCCGTTTTCATCACGCTCGATCTCCCCGCCCGGCGGATCAGGTGTATTCCTGTCAATGCCAGCCAGCTTGAGAGCCATACTGTTCACGCAGCGGATATGCGCGCATGTGCGCATAATGGATACAGGCGAATCACTGCATCCGCGATCCAGATCATAGCGGGTAGGAGAGCGCTTTTCGAGAAGTCCCTGCTCATCATACCCCCATCCTTCGATCCACTCTCCGGCTGTCTGCTGTTCCCGGCGTTTCCTGACTGCCCTGACAAGATCTTCTATAGAATTGATCTCCGGCGGCATTGCCGTGATCTTCTTACGGAAATCCGCAAGCATGACGGGATGCATATGAGCGTCCACAAATCCCGGGATCACACGTCTGCCCTGCAGGTCCGTTACAGAAGAACAGCCGTCTCCTGTACACGGCTGTCCTGCAGTTATTTCTGCATACTCCTTTGGCATATCTGATTTTGTTCCGATCCAGATGATCCGACCCTTTTCAACGATCATGCTGTCTGCATAAGGATGGCTGTCATCGGATGTAAAGATTTTTCCATTGATAAAGATATGTTTTTCAGATTTTATCATGCTGTTTTACACTCCTTTAGTGTCTATGATAGCAGAAGGGCTTGTTTTTGTCAGGGAAAATCTTTAAAAACCTTGTAAAATGGAGCAAAAAATGTTAGCATATAGAATATTTATGCAGACAGATATTATAATTATGAACTGATGACTCCGAGGCTGGAACAAGAAGATGTCCGGAGTCTTTTCGTTTCATAAGGAGATATGTGAGAAGGCGGGAAGGGGCAGAAGATATGGAGATATCAGCGGAAGAGATAAAGAAGAGGGCGTATGCGTTAAAGGATCAGATTACCCGGGACAGAAGACATCTGCATCAGATTCCGGAGATTGGAACGGATCTGCCGGAGACGAGCGCATACATTAAAAAGCGTCTCGATGAAATGGGGATTCCGTGGAAAGACTGCGGAGGTCCGCTTCCGGTTAAAATGACAGACGACTTCGTGGAAGCAGGATTCCCAAGGATGGAAAAAGAGACCGGTGTGACAGCAGTGATCGGACACGGGAGTCCGTGTATCCTTCTGAGGGCGGACATGGATGCGCTGCCGGTCAGGGAGGACAATGATCTGGAATACAAGTCGTGCAATGGCGCCGGCCATATGTGCGGACATGACAGCCATGCAGCTATGCTCCTTGGAGCTGCACAGATCTTAAAGGATATGGAAGACGAGTTAAAGGGTTCGGTCAAGCTTATGTTCCAGCCGGGCGAGGAGACCGGAGCGGGCGCCCGGATCATGGTGGAAAACGGGGCTCTGACCCATCCTCAGGTGGATGCGGCATTCGGACTGCATGTCCAGTCTACAGACGAGACCGGGAAGATTGGATATGCAGTGGGAGTAAATTCCGCATCGCTGGATACATTTATCCTGAAGATCCATGGAAGGGGAGGGCACAGCTCCCAGCCCCAGCTCTGTACAGACCCGCTGATGATCATGAATCAGGTCTATCAGGCGGTCAACCTGCTGGTAACACGGGAGGCAGACCCCGCAGCAATGGCGGCCCTGACCTGCGGCGTGGCAAAGGGCGGCACAGCAGTTAATATCATTCCGGACGAGGCGGAACTCCACATCGGACTGCGCACGCTGGATGTAGAGGCTGCAGAGCATTTAAAAAAGCGTATTCCTGAGGTGATAGACCACTACGTAAAAGCCTGGAACGGTGAGTACGATCTGACTATATTTCACACGCCATGCACATTTTCAAATGAAGAACTGTGCAGAGAAGCCGTTCCGCATATCGGGGCGATCGTGGGAGAAGAGAATGTGCATCAGATTCCGCCAATGACAGGTACGGAAGATTTCGGATATGTGACAACAGAAGTTCCGGGTATGTTTGCATTTATCGGCGCCGGAAAGCCGGGCAATGCACCGCTTCACAGCCCGAAGATGATACTGGACGAAGAAGTGCTTCCTCTCGGAGCAGCCATCCATGCTAATGTGGCGGTCACATGGCTTGAGGAACATGGAAAGGAGAAACATTAAAATGAACGGAAAAACACAGAAGAAAGGCTTTCACATGCCTCATGTCTTCATTATATTACTTGTCATCATGTTGTTTGTCGTCCTTCTCTCGTATATGATCCCCAGCGGATCATATGAGCGGATCGAGGACAGTTCCGGTATCACTGTGATCGATCCGGATACATTCCAATATGTGGAAAATGAAACTCCCATTACATTTATGGATTATTTTGAGGCCATTTATACTGGATTTGTCAACGGCGCAACGATCATGGGTACGCTTTTTATCAGCTCCGGCGTTATCTATCTGCTGGAAGTCAGCGGAGCGTTTGGCGCGGGGATCAATATGATCCTGAAAAAGACAAAAGGCAGAGAATTCTCTGTCGTATGTATCTTCTATACTATCTTTGTCGTGTTCGGAGTGCTCGGATATGGAGAAGCGGCTTATCCGTTCTATCCTCTTGCGGTGACTATCGGATTTGCGCTGGGATATGACCGTATGGTAGGAACGGCGCTTGCCATTGTCGGAAGTACAGTCGGATTTACGTCCGGCCTCATGAATACATTTACGACAGGAGTGGCGCAGCAGATCGTCGGACTTCCGCTGTTTTCCGGTATCGGGTTCCGCGCGGCCGGTCTGGTCGTATTCTATATTATCGGTCTCATCGGATTATATACATACTGCCGGAAGATCAAGAAAAATCCCACTCTCAGTCTGATGAGTGAAGAATATATGAACCAGAAGCAGGAAGACCATACAGAAGGTATGGAAGAGATGAATATCAGAAGAGCCCTGGGGCTTCTTGTATTCCTTGGGATCATCATTGTACAGGGATTTGGCTGCATCAGGCTGGGATGGTCATTCGCACAGATTGCGGCGATCTATGTGATCATGGGTATCCTGCTCTCCGTTATCTTCCGTTTCGGGCCAAGCGAGGCATGTCAGCTTTTCTGTAAAGGCGCTGTCCGTGTGTTCGCAGCTGCTTTCGCGGTAGGACTTGCCCAGTCAGTCGTAGTGCTGATGAATCAGGCTTGTATCATGGATACGATCGTGCACGGCATGTCACAGCTTCTTGAAAATAGAAGCGCAATCCTCGCGCTCCTGATCATATTTGTGTTTGTGACACTGTTTAACTTCCTGGTGGTTTCGGGAAGCGGAAAGGCAGTCATCATCATGCCGATACTGCAGCCTCTCGGAAAGATACTGAACATCAATCAGCAGGTGCTCGTGCTTACTTACCAGTATGGCGACGGCATTACAAACAGCTTCTGGCCGGGAAGCTCCCTTGTCCAGCTGTCCATGTGTGGAGTGGACTACGGTTCGTGGATCAGATTCTGCTGGAAGATATACCTTGGATTTATCGTCAGCGCGTTCGTACTTGTCATGATCGCATACGGGATCGGGTATGGGCCGTTTTAAAAATCCGTATTTACAGATCGGGGAGATACTTCCGAGTGGATGAACGCAGAAAATCAGTCGGATACAGCCCTTTTGATGAACCTTT
>DWWO01000010.1 GCA_019119675.1 Candidatus Mediterraneibacter faecipullorum
CAAGCTCATGTGGGTTTAGACCTTTTGACCCTGGCATCATAGATATAAATTAAAGATCTGCCAGCAGCTTTTGACTGGAAAGAATCGAAAACAGGGAGACTACAATTATGAGAATAGGCAGCAGGGAATTTGACACAGAACATCAGACATACATTATGGGAATCCTGAATGTGACGCCGGATTCTTTCTCGGACGGAGGAAAGTACAGCCGGATCGATGCGGCGCTCGCCCACGCGGAGGAGATGATCCGGGAGGGGGCGGATATTATCGATGTGGGCGGAGAGTCCACACGGCCGGGACATATACAGATCACGGATGAGGAAGAGATTGCAAGAGTTGTGCCGGTCATAGAAGCTTTGAAAGCGCGCTTTGACACACCGGTTTCTGTAGACACATACAAGAGCGCGGTGGCACGTGAAGCAGTGAAAGCGGGGGCAGATCTGGTCAACGATATCTGGGGGCTCAAATATGATCCCGGGATGGCGCATGTTATCGCGGCAAGCGGCGTGGCGTGCTGTCTGATGCACAACCGGGATAACACAGATTACGGACAGTTTATCCCGGAATTTCTGGACGATATGAGAGAGTGCATCAGACTGGCAGATGCGGCAGGCATTGCACGGGATAAGATCATCCTCGATCCGGGAGTGGGATTCGGCAAAACATATGAGATGAATCTGGAGATCATCAGCCGGCTTGAAGTGCTGCATGAACTGGGATTTCCGGTACTGCTCGGCACTTCGAGAAAATCCGTGATCGGCCTGACACTTGACCTGCCGCCGGCAGAGCGGGAAGAAGGGACTCTGGTGACTACGGTCTACGGGGTACAGAAAGGATGCGCCTTTGTTCGGGTGCATGATGTGGAGAAAAACAAGAGAGCGGTCAGGATGACCCGGGCGCTGATGGATTATTGTAATTAAAACAGCCAAAAAATCAATCGTAAAAAAATACGATTGATTTTATGATTGTTTTAATTACAATACATTCGAATTTAGCAGGAATGGGAAAGGATAAAAGAATGGATAAAATAAAGATCAAGGATCTGGAAGTATTTGCAAATCATGGCGTCTTCCCCGAGGAGAACACGCTGGGGCAGAAATTTATCGTGTCTGCTGATCTGTACACGGATACGAGAAAAGCGGGAAAGACAGACGATCTGACCGTTTCCATCCATTATGGAGAAGTCAGTGCATTCATTGAAGTGTGGCTGAAAAAGCACACATACAAGCTTCTGGAAAGCGCGGCGGAGAATCTGGCGGAAGAGCTCCTTCTGAAATATCCGGGAATGAGAGCAATCCGGCTGGAGATCAAGAAACCGTGGGCGCCCATCCGGCTTCCTCTTAAGACCGTGAGCGTGGAAATCGAGCGTGCGAAGCATACTGCATATATTGCCCTGGGTTCCAATATGGGCGACAGGGAGAAGCTGATCACAGACGCGGTGAAAAAGCTTGATTCGGTAAGAGGATGCACGGTAAAGAGAGTGTCGGACCTGATCGAGACGCCGCCCTACGGAGTGACGGACCAGGAAGATTTCCTCAACGGATGCCTGGAGCTTGAGACGCTCCTGACGCCCCGGGAACTTTTAGGTGAGCTGAACCGGATCGAGGCGGAGGCGGGCCGTGAGCGCATTGTTCACTGGGGACCGCGGACACTGGATCTGGATATCATTTTCTATGACGATATCACCGTTCAGGAAAAAGACTTGTGCATCCCCCATGTGGAGATGCACAAGAGAAAATTTGTATTAGAGCCTCTTTCACAGATCGCTCCGTACAAACGGCATCCGGTGTACGGAAAGACCGTGACAGAGATGCTGGGCGAACTGGAATAGTTTTTATTCCGTTACTTTTACATAAAGCTCCGGAGTATCCGGCGCTGCCATCCCATCGCTGAAATACTGCATATACGCGCTGTCCAGACAGTCGTTGTCCGCAACATAGACGGAGATACATTCAATCTCTTCTCCGGGGTTGATGGTGGTGAAGAGTTCGTTTGTCCAGTCTTTATCCGGGATGCTCTGATAGAACGGCATGCCGTCGGTAGTAAGCCTTTTCCAGCTTTCCTGCGCCGGAGACGATTTGTCCCGGGGCTGGGAAAGCCTGTAAGTCCCGTCGCCGTTTTCATCAAGATGCCGCAGGAAAGGAGAGAGATCGGCGTTCTGTGCCGTGTCTCCTGTATTGCGGATCTTTGTCGTTACGATGATGAAAGAAGCTTCCGTGCTTTCTGTCTCCCGGCTGTCTGCGCTCATAAAACGTTCGTGGGGCTTTAATGTGCCGTCCGCATCCACATATTGCGCCAGTGAAGGATAGGTGTCCCGTATAAAATTCTCTTCCGGGAATTCATCCGGGGGCAGGGTATCCGTGACCCGGATGTCAACAGCCTGATACTCGATCCCCTGATAAAATACGGATTCGTCATCCTCAATCTTCATCACTTCATCCAGTCCGCGGATGGAATCATCGGTGATGCCGGTGGATGCTTTTTTGATTTCCTCCTCGATCCGCTGGTTCTCCTCGTTTATCGCAGCAATCTCTTCGTCTGTCGGATAGGGAACCGTGGTGTCGAGGACTTCGATGTCCAGCCCCTCCGCCACCTTTAGTGCCTCGCCGTCAGCCAGCCCGGGATCATCCATCCATATATGCACGGCATATCCCCATTCCTCATTGAATACAAAGATGTTCTGTATATTTTCCTCACTGTCGATATAGTATCCGTCATCGGAAAAAATATCTACGTTCATCCCCCGGATGTCGACTGATTCAATAAAGCTGTCTTCGCTAAATACCGGGAGCGGATCTTCCTGTGTCAGGGACATCTCGTAGAGTTCGGATGCATTGTACGGGATGACCGATATGGTGCCTTTTGATTCTTCATTGTACCAGTTACTCTCATACGTGTTGTTTTCCTGACGGACATACCCTTCCGGAATATAACCCGGCGTAACCCGGATCTCATGCGCCTCTTTTTCTGAAGAGTCAATATTGAGAGAATAGGTGAGTTTATCATCTTTCTGCGTAAGCTGGGCATGGAAGAACTGTCCCGCCGCGTAGACTGTGACTCCGAGTCCTGCGATCAGGGCGGCTGCCGCTGCAATCGTCACCCATGCCTTTTTCTTATGCCTGTGAACTCTGCGGGAATTTTTCTCGTCTGTAAGCCCGAGATTCCGATAGGCGTCATTGATCTTCTGCTCGACAGGACCGGGAATTTGCACATTGCTCTTTAAGATCCGTTCCATTTCTTCCTGTGAATAGATCCGTTTCATGATCCGTCCCCCTTTCTGCTTCTAATGAAAGGCTTCCTGTGAGGTCCAGATTTCCCTGAATTTGCTGCGTCCTCTGGAAAGCCGTGTCTTTACTGTGTTTTCCTCCATGTCGAGGAGTTGGGCGATCTCGCTGATCTTAAACCCTTCTCCGTAATACAGCAGGAGTATCGTCCGGTATTTCTCATCGAGGGAATTCATAAGCTCATTGAATTCCGAATTGTCCAGCTCACGGCTTACTTCTCCGTATTCCGGGAAGTCGCTGACCGGATGCTCCCGTTTGTTCTTCCGGATGATATCGATGCATTTGTTAATCAGGATACGGGTCAGCCATGTGCGGAAATATTCGGATTCTGCCAGATGACTGATCGACCGGTAGCATGTCTCGATCGTGTCCTGGATGGCGTCCGCGATATCCTCATCACTGGTGAAATAAGACCGGGCGATTTTGTACATGCTCTGTTTATTCATCTCCATCAGCCTGACAAATGCCTGGGCATCGCCCTGCTGTGCTTTTATGACAAGATATTTCAGAGAGACCCCCTCCTTTCTTTCTGCCGGGTACATAGAAGATGCTTCCTCCTCTCCGGTATCGATTGTGAAACTGCAGCGCCGCAGTTGTTATCTGTAACTGTTACATACATTAGACGGAATAAGAGATTAAAAAGTTTCATGCAGAACTGTTATATTTTATCATGCTTTGCAAATGAATTGTGTGGATATTCAGGTATTCCTCTGGTAAAATATTGACAATAGAGAAAAATGCTCAATTATGAGAGAAGTGTACGGAAAAAGAAAATGACAGGAGGGTAACAGAATGCAGGTCATTGATTTTAAAGACGCCAGATGCCGTCACTGCTACAAATGTGTCCGCCACTGTGCAGTGAAAGCCATATCGGTCCGGGACGAGCAGGCACGTATCATGGTGGATCACTGTATCAACTGTGGGCGTTGTCTTGAAGTCTGTCCCCAGAATGCAAAGACATTTGCAAGTGATATGGAGCGGGTGAAAGGATATCTGGAACAGGGCGACAAGACGATCATATCTATTGCCCCGTCCTATGCTGGTGTGCTGGATTTTGACCGGCCCGGCCAGATCGTAGACGCGCTGCAGAAGCTTGGATTTTATGAGGTGCGGGAGACGGCGGAGGGGGCCGCTCTTGTAACCAGCGAATATAAGAAACTCGTCCGGGAGCAGAAGATGCTAAATATCATTACCACCTGCTGTCCCAGCGTAAATGATCTGATCGAGAAATACTATCCGGAATGTGCGAAGCTGATGGCGCCGGTGGTCTCACCTATGATCGCACACGGACGCTACATTAAAAAGCTGTACGGTCCGGATGTGAAAGTCGTCTTTCTCGGGCCCTGCATCGCGAAGAAGCAGGAAGCAATCGGAGACGAGAGAGTGAGGGGGGCGATCGATGCGATCCTGACCTTTGAGGAGCTGGCACTGTGGCTGAAGGAGTCGGGAATTGACCTTCATTCCTGCGAGGATAAGCCGATGGGCAATCCGGATCCGAACATCAACCGCCTGTATCCGGTGAGCGGCGGCGTGATCCAGTCCGTGATCACTGAGGAGGACGCGGACGGTTATCACAAGGTATTTGTAGACGGACTGGAAAATTGTATGGAAATGCTGGAATGTCTGAGAAAAGGAGAGCTGGACCACTGCTTTATCGAGGCAAACGTGTGTGAGGGAGGATGCGCGAAAGGCCCTGCATCCGCGCACTGGAATACATCCTATGTGAAGACAAAAGTAAAAATCGAAAATGTAGTCTCCTATAAGGCAGCACGGGATCTGCCGTACATGAGCGAGGATGAGATGTACAAGAAGTTTGGCGACCGCAGTATTTCCGACCTGCAGCCGTCCGAGGAGCAAATCACAAGGATCCTGCGATCCACCGGGAAATACACGCCGGAAGATGAATTAAACTGCGGCGCCTGCGGGTATTCTACCTGCAGGGAGAAAGCTGTGGCTGTATTTCAGGGGAAGGCGGAGCTGTCTATGTGTATGCCTTATGCACTGGCACAGGCAGAGTCCATGTCAAATGTGGTTATGGATGTGACGCCGAACATGATCTTTGTCATCGGAAATGACATGAAGATCCTGGATTGTAACGGGAAGGGGCAGGAACTGCTCGGCGTGGGACATGAGGAAGCCGTCCAGAGATATATTTTTGAATTTATCGAGACAGAGGATATAGAAAATGTCCTGCTGACAAGAGAGCCCGTTCTGCACAAAAAGGTGAAACTGAACAGAGGGACCATTGTTGCAGAAGAGACGATCGTATACATAGAGAAACTGGACGCGGTCCTTGTCATGTTCCGGGATGTTACGCGGGAGGAAAAAGTGAAAGAGCAGCGTTACAACCTGAAAGTCGAGACTGTGGAGATGGCACAGAAGGTCATCGAGAAGCAGATGATGGTGGCCCAGGAGATTGCGGGGCTTCTGGGAGAGACGACCGCGGAGACAAAAGTGACTCTTACAAAGCTGAGAGATTCGATCCTGAATGATGAGGAATAGCGCCGCAGGGATACAGCAGATGGAGCGGGCGGCGTGACGTGGAAGGGAGGTGGAAGTATATGGCAGGCGTGAGCATTGACGTAGCGTGGAAGAGCCTGAATAAGTATGAGGAAGAATTGTGCGGGGACAAGGTGGAGATCCTGAAGACCGAGGATTCGGATATCCTGATCCTGGCCGACGGCATGGGGAGTGGTGTGAATGCAAATATACTGGCGACATTGACCTCCAGGATCCTCGGAACTATGCTGCATGAAGGTGCGCAGATCGAATCCTGCGTGGAGACGATCGCAAAGACACTTCCTGTCTGTAAGGTGAGAAAAGTGGCATATGCGACTTTCTCTATCCTGCAGATCTTCCATAACGGGAACGCCTATCTCGCAGAATTTGACAATCCGTCCTGCGTATTCATCCGCGACGGGAAGATTGTGAAATACCCGTATGAGATACGTGAGATCGGCGGGAAAAAAATCCATGAATACAGATTCGCAGTGAAGAAGAATGACTGCTTTGTGCTGATGAGCGACGGCGTGATCTATGCCGGCGCGGGTTCAATCCTGAACCTGCAGGGCTGGACGTGGGACGCCATGGCAGAGTATACGCTTAAATGTACGAAAAAGACACTCTCTGCATCGAGACTGACGGTGATGCTGAGCCAGGCCTGCGAGGAGTTGTATGAGGAGAAGCCGGGAGATGATACGACGGTAGCAGTGGCGAGAGTGATCGAGCGCCGGGTGGTCAATATATTTACCGGGCCGCCCCAAAATAAAGCGGACGATGAACGCCTGATGCATGACTTCATGCATTCGGAAGGAAAGAAAGTAGTGGCAGGCGGGACAAGTGCAAATATCGCTGCGCGGGTGCTCGGAAGAGAGATCACGACAAAAGTCGACAGCCGGAATCCTGATGTGCCTCCCATGGCAGTGATCGAAGGAATCGACCTTGTGACAGAAGGAGTGCTGACTCTGGGGAAGAGCCTGAAACTCCTCAAAAAATATGCAAGAGATGAATTTGACGAAGAATTTTTCGACGAACTGGATGCAGATAACGGCGCGTCCCGGCTGGCGAAACTTCTCATCGAAGAGTGCACAGAGCTGAACCTCTTCGTCGGAACTGCCATAAATGAAGCCCACAAAGAATCTGAGCTGAACTTCGACCTGAGCATGAGACAGAATCTGGTGGATCAGCTTATACGCACGGCAGAAGAACTGGGGAAGCATGTAAAAGTGAAGTATTATTGAAAGCACTGGACGTAGCCCCTTATTCGGTGTAGAATTATAGCATATTAGAGAAAGGAGATAACATTATGCGATCGATTACTTATGTTATCACCGACAGGGTGGGGATCCATGCAAGACCTGCCGGAATCGTCGTGAAAACGGCGCAGAAATACCAGTCGGAGATCCTCGTTCACAAAGGGGAAAAACAGGCTGATGCAAAGAAACTGATGCAGCTCATGTCGCTGGGCGTTAAGGGCGGCGAGGAGATCAGTGTGACGGCAGTGGGACCGGACGAAGAGGAGGCCTGTGCTGCGATGGAAAAAGTGTTAAAAGAGAATCTGTAAGGCATTACAGAAAATTCAGGAGGATGTTATGGGAAATATTTGGCATGATATCAGTGAGGATCGTATTTTCCCGACAGATTTTATCTCTGTGATCGAGATTTCTAAGGGAAGCAAGAAGAAATATGAGCTGGATAAGGAGACGGGTCTCATTATTCTGGACAGAGTTCTGTATACATCGACACATTATCCGATGAATTACGGCTTTATTCCGAGGACGCTGGGGGATGACGGTGATCCGCTGGATGTGCTGGTCATGTGTTCGGAGCCGCTGGAACCAATGACTCTGGTCAGATGCTATCCGATCGGTGTCATGAAGATGACAGACGGCGGAGCAGGAGATGAAAAAGTTATCGCGATCCCGTGGGCAGACCCGACTTATGAGGCGTATACGGATATCTCAGAACTGCCGAAACATATTTTTGACGAGATCCGGCATTTCTTCAGTGTATATAAAGATCTGGAAGGAAAAAAGACTGCAGTGAACGAGTTCGAGGGCGCGCTTGGAGCTGTGCAGGTCATTGAAGAATGTATAGACAGATATAAAGAGAAATACGGTAAGCCTGATGCAGCGACAGAGGAGAAAAACGAAGAAAAATAGTCAGCTGCAGCGGCATCAGCGGACATCGGACATTACATAGGAAATAAAAAGGAGAGACAGCATTATGGAAAAATTCAGCGACAATATCAAAAAGGTAATACTTGCAGGAATCGGGGCTGTGGCTGTCACGGCGGAAAAGTCGAAGGATCTGTTAGACGAGATGGTAGAGAAGGGCGAGCTGACAGTCGAGCAGGGCAAAGTACTCAATGAGGAACTGAAGCACAATATCAAGCAGAAGGTACAGGAGGCAACAGCGAAAAAAGAAGAGGATAAGTCTGTATCTGACAGTGATATCTCAGATCTGCTCAGCAGGATGACGCCGGAGCAGATCGCGGCGCTCAAAGAACAGCTTGCGGATAAAGAAACAGCAGAGGAAGATAAAGACGAATGAGTACGATAGAGCCGATCGAATACAATTCGAGACTGCGCGAGATCACTGCTGTGTTGAGAAAACATAATATTACACGGGGAGTCACTCCGAAGAAACTGCGGGCAATCCTTGAGGATCTGGGACCGACGTTTATCAAACTTGGGCAGATCATGTCCATGCATTCGGACATCCTGCCGAAACGGTACTGTGATGAATTGATGCTGCTGCGTTCGGAAGTGACTCCGATGCCGTTTGAGGAAGTGATCTCTGTGATCGAAGGGTCCTATGGCCGCTCATGGAAGAGGGTATTTTCTTCCATAGAAGAGAAGCCACAGGGCTCTGCTTCTATTGCACAGGTGCACAGGGCAGTCCTTAAAAGCGGAGAAGATGTAGTCGTAAAGGTCCAGCGCAAAGGGATTTACGAGAAGATGGCAAGAGATATCGACCTTCTTCACAAGGCTGTAAAGCTGATGCCGCCGATCAGTATCAAGGGAATGGCGGATCTGGACCTTGTGCTGGATGAAATGTGGTCTGTGACAAGGGATGAGATGAATTTCCTTACAGAAGCGGCAAATATGGAAGAATTTGCCCGCAGGAATAAGGAGGTCAGCTTTGTGGGCACTCCAATCCTCTACCAGCAGTATACAACGGTCAATGTGCTTGTCATGGAGTACATCGACGGATTCGGGATCGATGACAAAGATGCACTGATCGAGCACGGATACGACCTGAAAGAGATCGGAAGCAAACTGGTCGATAACTATATCAAGCAGGTCATGGATGACGGGTTCTTTCATGCGGACCCCCATTCCGGCAATGTAAAGATCCGGGAAGGCAAGATCATCTGGATCGACATGGGGATGATGGGTCGTCTGACAGAGCATGACCGTGAGATGATCGGAAAAGCAATACAGGGTGTGGCTTTGAGCGATGTCGGACTGATCGAGCAGGCAGTGCTTGCCATCGGAGAGTTTAAAGAACGTCCGGATCAGAGAAAACTCTACGAGGATATTGAGAGTCTTCTCATGAAATACGGGAATACGGAGATGGGGCAGATCAATGTGGCGGCGGTCATGACGGATCTGATGGACGTCATGAAGAATAACAAGATCAAGATGCCCCATGGTCTCACAATGCTTGCGCGGGGATTGACACATATGGAGGGCGTGCTGGCGGACATTGCGCCTGACATCAACATGGTGGAAATCGCGACCGCTCATATGTCGGGAGAATTTTTCCGTAACTTCGATTTAAAAAAAGAGTTGAAAAGCAGCGGAAAGAGTGTGCTCAGATCTTTCAGAAAAGCATTGGATATCCCGTCCATGGTTTCGGATATGATGAGCGGATATCTGAAAGGACAGGCTAAAGTGAATTTAGATCTCCAGGTGACAGATGAGCTGGCGCAGCTTCTGCGCCGCCTGGTGAGAAATATCGTTATGGGGCTGTGGGTGATGGCGCTCCTTATCAGCTCCAGTATCATCTGCACGACAGATATGACACCAAAGATCCTGGGGATTCCGGCGCTGGGTGCATTCGGATATATGATGGCATTCGTCATCATGATGTATGTATTTATCAGGCACGTACTGACGCGCAAGAAATAAAAAGGAAATGAAAGAAGCTATGAAGAAAAGAAAAAATCCCATTACGGAGAGCTTCAGATATGCATTTGAAGGAATATGGACAGGGATATGCAATGAACGGAATATGAAGATACACTGTCTCGCCATCATTTTTGTCACACTGGCAGGGACATTATTTCAGATCACCGCCACACAGTGGTGCATCTGCCTTTTGCTGTTCGCTCTGGTTGCTGCTCTGGAACTGGTGAATACTGCGATAGAAGCAGTGGTGGACCTTGTGACAGAAGAGAAAAAGCCATTGGCGAAGATCGCAAAAGATACAGCAGCAGGGGCAGTGCTGTTTGCAGCGATCATATCAGTGATCATTGGCTGTATCATATTTCTGCCATATGTATTGGAACTGCTGAGTAAGATATGATACAATAACTGAGCGGGTGTGTCGTCCGGCGCATATCCGGGTTACTGACAGAAAAGCGTTATATCATATATGGATATAAATGCGGCACAGAGAAAGGAAAGACAGAAAATGAGCGATAACAGTACAACAGTCACAAAGCAGGAGACACTTGCGGCTCTCAGAAATCCGGGAGAACTTTACGTTGTCATGTCGGCAGTGACAAAGCTCCCCTTTGTGAAATGTGACGATGAGACATATGACGATGAAATATTCCTGTATTACAGAGTAGAAGATGCGAAGGAGAAGGCGCAGGAGCTTTTGAAAGAAAGATATCTGACAGCAGTTGCAAAACTGGAAGATAAACAGCTTCTCCCGTTCTATACAAGTCTGTACACGATCGGGGTAAACTGCCTTGCCGTAAATCATGGTACAGATACTCAGATCAGCATCCAGCTTTCAGATCTGGTCGTGAGAAAGAATCCGGAAGAGTTTCCCGATGGAAAGAAACTTCTGGAAAACCCGGCACTGCAGCTTACAGCCATCTACTTTATGCAGGAGATGCGCCGTCAGGAGAAGCCTCAGCCGACGGAAGAGTTAAAAGAGCTTCAGGAAGAGCTGCTTGCCCATTACAGCAAAGCCTCCTTCATCATTGCGGTTCAGGAAGACAAGCAGATTCCGGTCCTGAAACAGAAAAATGGCGATATCTATCAGCCGGTCTTTACAGATCTGCTGGAACTCCAGAAATTTACCAAAGGTAAAAAGATGCGTACAGCGGTCATTCCGGCAGCAAAAATTCCGGACATACTGGTCGGAGCATCAAAAGGCGTAGTCATCAATCCTCTGGGCGTCAACGTCCAGCTCCAGGTAGCAAAGAAGAAAAAAACTCAGGCTGAACCGGTTAAACCGGAAGCTGACGCTTAGACAGATGTCCTAAAGCAGATAATGCACACAGAGAGGCCCCGTATGCGGCCTCTTCTTCATTTTGTACGATTGTAAGGGGCATATGGAAACGTTCTTCTAGTATCTGCTGAAAGGCTCTGTTTTGTCTTACGGCATTGCCGGAGGCTGTAAGTTTTGCCATATGCCTGCCTGTTCCGGTCTCGATCAGCTCATAAAGTTCATACAGCTCTTCAGCCATTCCGTTTAAGACGCCGCGGATCATGGCGGCGGGATGGAAGTTATCAGTCCGGATACCGGTAATGATGCCGGAATCTTCCGGGTTACTGCGTGTTCCTGAAAAAGTTGTCCGTATCTGCCATGCATCATCCTTTTCAGCCTGCAATTCCAGCAGCTTTTTCATGATATCATACTGAGAGATATCGGGTGCCCCGGCAGCAACGGCATATGTACGGAAGAATTTTTCTAATGATGCAAATGCAGCGCCTCCGCAGACTGCCGCACCTACAAGCAGGTATGTTGAATCAGTCAGCGGACGTGTCTCGATTCCCGGGATTTCTATATACTGCCGGGACATTACGGAGACCTGTGAGCCGGTCCCTACGTTGACGAGAACAGTATCAGTTCCGTCTGTGACAGAGCCGAGAAAACTTGCCTGGTTGTCACCAATGGAGACACAGACCGGGATGCCTTTGTAACTACCGAGTGCGGAAAAGTTTTTCGTCACTTCCGGGAGAAACGCCGGATCTGCTCCGGCATCTGCTATCTTTTCATACATGAATTCCAGTTTTTTAAGATCAAACAGCCCCATGCCAGCAGCCTGACTGATATGGACGCGGGGAGTTCTTCGTCCGGTGAGGACCATGCCGAGATAATCCCCGATCGTGCAGAAAGATGATGCATCTGCAGGAACTATCCCTTTCTTGACGTTGTATAAATGGGTGACCAGCCCATAACCCGGAGCGACTTTTATACCCGCGTCTTCCGATAAGCTCCGGCAGATGCTTCTGCCGTTGAACTCCGGCAGAGCACCGCGCCCGTCCTGCCAGGTATAGAGCGGGCTGACAGCATGTCCGCCGGAGTCTGTATAGACGATGCCGTGCATCTGGCTTGTCTTTCCCGAGAATTTCCGGTCTGGATAAAACTGTTGCCGGCAATCGTATATTTTTGCAAGACAGTCAGCGTATCATTGTCTGTTATCACGAAACTGATCGTAGTTGTTCCGATATCGATTCCGATGCTTTTCATTTGAGGCACCTCTTTTGTATGTTATAGTTTACTTGCTATATACATTTTAAGACGAATGGGTCGTTATGAAAATAAGAATTTACAATTACAGTTCAATTATCAGGATTTGACAATGCCGAATTGTTGGAATTTACAGCGTAAGAGCATATTTCCTATACAAATAAAAATAGATGTGCTAGACTCTATAATAACAAAAATAATCATGGAGGTATTAATAATGTGCCAGATAGCGATAAGTATACCAGATGAAGTTCTTTTTGATACAAAAATGAGCAGGGAAGAAGCAAATCATTTTGCAAGATGTGCGGTAGCAGTGGGATACTATACGCAGAGTGGCGTATCCATTGGTTATTGTGCCCAGATTGCAGGTATGACAGAAGAAGAGTTTATAAAATATCTTGGAAAAAATCATATATCTATCTTTAAGTATGACAATAAGGAAGAGTTTCTGGAGGAATTGAATAATGCGTAAAGTGATTGTGAACTCAACGCCATTGATTGTACTTTGCAGTATAGGACGTTTGGAAATTCTTCAAAAAATGTACGCAGAAATAACGATACCTGCTGCGGTTTACCGTGAGGTAACTGAAAAGGAAGATATCTAGGAATTCCTGTAACCGGAACACTGGGAGTTCTTATAAAAGCAAAACAGCAAGGCTTTATAAATGAGATTCGCCCGATTATTTCTGAATTAAAGGCAAATGGATTTTATGTAAGCCAACAGGTTGAAGAGTTGGTCTTAAAATATGCAGGTGAAATGTAAGCAGCGACGCAGATCTTCACAAGGACAGGAGGAGAGACATGTCAATAGCAGTATACATAAGAAAAGAATATTTCCGTGCTGTCACGATCAAAGATAAGAGTGCACACATACTGGAATTTCAATACCGCCCGCAGACAGTCGATGTCTTTGAAGAAGGGTATCAGGTATTTCATATGGAATATATTCTTGAGAGCAAAACAAAAGCAGATATTATAGAGTTCTATCTTACAGACTTTGCTTTGCGCGGAAAAGGGTATGGAACAGTATGTATGAATGAGATAGCAGACCAGTTGAGCAAAAAAAGCGTCACGCTAATCACTGCGCCGACCGGTTATGAACTGGCGCCGCTTGGCTATACCGGTCCGGACCAGTATCATGAACTGATGGCGGGTTTCTATGAGAAAGTCGGATTTTCCATCAGCGGAGACGGAGATATCGCGATGAAGATCCTGGAAGAATAATAATTCTGTATAATCTGCACAATTTTCTTGTGTAAAATTAGTCAATATTTCTGAGTTGACTATTTGAAGAAAATTTGTATATACTAAGTACGTAAATCGAATACGTCAGATAGTGTGTTACTGAATATCAGGCATAAACTATCCTTTTTAAGCTACAATATAAGCAGACAAAAGGATTCAGTTTATGCCTTTTCTGCGTGTAAGCCACAAGTACCAGTGCAACATGACGGATTCGGAAATGAGAGTTCAAGGAGGAAACAAGATGAAAGACAAGATTTTCGGAGTATTGCAGAGAGTCGGACGAAGCTTCATGCTTCCGATCGCAATCCTCCCTGTGGCAGGACTTCTGCTCGGAATCGGAAGTTCATTTACCAATGCTACTATGATCGAGACCTATGGCCTCGAGAGTATTCTGGGGGAGGGAACGATCCTGAACGCACTCCTTACGATCATGAGCAGTGCGGGAAATGTAATTTTTGACAATCTTCCGCTGATCTTTGCGGTGGGTGTGGCTATTGGTATGGCGAAAAAGGAGAAAGAAGTTGCAGCGCTTGCGGCGATGATTTCGTTCTTTGTTATGCATATCTGTATCAATGCGATGCTGGAGATCCGGGGAGATATCCTTGCGGACGGTACGATCGCAGAACACGTGCTGGACGGTACGATCACCAGTGTGTGCGGCATTCAGTCGCTGCAGATGGGGGTGTTCGGAGGTATTATAGTCGGACTTGGTGTTGCGGCGCTGCACAACAGGTTCTATAAGATCCAGCTGCCTAACGCGCTGTCATTCTTCGGCGGATCAAGATTTGTGCCGATCATATCTACGATCACTTATGTGGGTGTAGGTATCGTAATGTATTTTGTATGGCCTTTTGTACAGGACGGAATCTATGCTTTGGGCGGACTTGTCACAGGAACAGGCTACTTCGGAACGCTGATCTTCGGTATTATCAAGCGTGCGCTGATCCCGTTCGGACTGCACCATGTATTCTATCTCCCCTTCTGGCAGACGGCGGTGGGCGGTACGATGGAAGTGGCCGGTCAGGTTGTTCAGGGCGGACAGAATATCTTCTTTGCACAGCTTGCTGATCCGAATACAGTACACTTTAGCGCGGACGCGACAAGATATTTCTCCGGTGAGTTCATTTTTATGATCTTTGGACTTCCGGGTGCGGCTCTTGCAATGTACCGCTGCGCGAAACCTGAGAAAAAGAAACAGGCCGGAGGACTTCTTCTTTCAGCAGCACTGGCATCTATGATGACAGGCATCACAGAACCTATTGAGTTCTCCTTCCTGTTCGTTGCGCCGATGCTGTTTGTTGTACAGGTGATCCTGGCAGGTGCTGCCTACATGATAGCCCATATTCTTAATATTGCAGTGGGACTTACGTTCTCCGGCGGTTTTCTGGACCTGCTCCTGTTCGGTATCCTTCAGGGCAATGACAAGACAAGCTGGTTGCTCATCATTCCGGTGGGAATCATCTATTTCTGCCTGTACTATTTCATCTTCAAGTTCCTGATCCTGAAGTTCAACCTGAAGACTCCAGGAAGGGAAGATGACGATGAGGAGACGAAACTCTACACGAAAGCTGATTATCGTGCAAAACAGGGCGGGGGCGCAGACGGGAACGGTGCTCCGGCCGCCGGAGATGAGAAGAGTGTACTGATCACACGCGGACTTGGCGGAAAGAAAAATATTTCAGATGTTGACTGCTGTGCGACGAGACTCCGCTGTACAGTAGTGAAGCCGGAACTGGTCAGTGAAAGCATCCTGAAAGCCACATCTCCATCGGGAATCATCCGAAAGGGACAGGGCATACAGATCATTTACGGACCATCGGTGGCAGTGATCAAATCCAACCTTGAGGATTATCTGGAAACCGCTCCGAATGAAGAATATATTCCGGACAATGAGATTGGAAATACAGATGCATCAGGTGAAGGTGATGCTGCTGCAGCGGACAACGGCGGGGGGCAGGCGGATAAAGCGTCAGGAAATACGCCAGCCGGCAGCGGACAGGTGAAAAAAGTCCTCTGCTCACCGGTCAGCGGGGAGGCGGCACCGATCACAGATGCATCTGACGAAGCCTTTGCAGGAAAGATGATGGGTGACGGATATATTGTAAGACCGTCAGAAGGTATGGCATATGCACCGGAAGACGCGACCGTATCGTTTGTATTCCCCTCGAAACACGCGGTAGGACTGCTCGGCGGTGATGGTGTAGAGTACCTGATCCATATCGGCGTTGACACGGTTAACTTAAACGGAGAAGGATTCGAGGCGTTCGTAAAAGACGGCGACAGTGTGAAAAAGGGTGACAAGCTGATCGGTTTTGATATAGAATATATAAAGGAACACGCGAAGTCGGACGAGTGTATTATCGTATTTACCAGCCTTCAGGAAGGTGAAGAAGTCCGGCTTGCAAAAGAAGGACCGGTAAATGCTCTTGATGAGGCGGCGGAGATTATTTCTTTTTAAGAGAGTTACTGAGCGGAAAGGTTATGAGAGGGTATGTATCGAATCATAAAGGTGCTGAACAACAACGGAATTCTTGTGTATCATAATGAGACGGGAAGGGAACTGATCCTGATGGGGAACGGGATCGGATTCGGAAAGAAGCCGACACAGCAGATTGAAAGCGTGCCCGGAGCGAAAGTATATTCTCTTGTCACAAGACGGAAACAGCAGTCAGTGCTCAAGGTTGTCAATGGTATACATCCCAGCTTTATCGAAGCGTCCGGATGTATCATAGAAGAGGCGGAAAAGGTCTTTAAAGAAGTGAATCACGAGATACTTCTTCCAATGGCTGACCATATTGCTCTTGCGGCAAAACGTGCAAAAGAAAACCGGCAGATCCCCAATCCGTTTACCCCGGATATCCGGGTGCTTTTTTCCAAGGAATATGCAGTTGCGATGCGCGGCCGGGATATCATCAAAGAGATGACGGGATACGCGATATCGGATGACGAGGTGGGATTTCTTACGCTCCATATCCATGCCGGACTGTCAGATGAGCAGGTGTCCGTGGCGCTGGATACGACGCGGATCATCAATGAAGGGATCCGGATGATCGAGCATGAATTCCGGCAGAAGTTTTCCGAAGATTCTCTGGCATATACCCGACTGATGAGCCATCTTTATTATATGGTGGCACGCGCGAGGAACGGAGAATCTACCAATGTGGACTTCAATGATTTCATTTTCAGCAATTATCCTGAGACGGGGCGTGTTGCAGAGAAAGTGTGCACCTATATGAGCGAGACCCTGAAAATGCCAGTGGGAAAGGAAGAAATCGGATTTCTCGCGATCCATATCCAGAGAGTAATCTCGCCTGAGACATTGTAGAATAAAGAGAATCTTGTTATACTGATCGGTGTATGGCGGAGTTTTGTCCGCTGTGCACCGATCAGTCTGTTCAAGGAGGGCTTATGTATAAAATACTTATCGTGGAAGACGACCTGCCCATGGCGCAGGCGATACAAAAAGAAATGAAGATGTGGGGCAACGAGGCGGAATATGTGCAGGATTTCCAGAATGTACTGACAACATTCACAGCATATGATCCGCATCTGGTGCTCATGGATATCACCCTGCCGTTTTATAACGGCTATCACTGGTGCGGCGAGATCCGGAAGATCTCCAATGTGCCGATCATATTTATTTCTTCGGCGGCGGATAATATGAATATCATCATGGCGGTCAATATGGGCGGGGACGATTTTGTGGCAAAGCCCTTTGATCTAAATGTGCTGACGGCGAAAGTACAGGCTTTGCTCAGAAGGACCTATGATCTGGCGGGAGAGATCCCTGTCCTGGAACACAGAGGGGCGATCCTGAATCTGTATGATACGTCGCTTACCTATGAAGGGAAGAAGATCGATCTGACGAAAAATGAGTTCCGTATCTTGCAGACTCTAATGGAGAATAAGGGGCGGCTGGTGAGCAGGGATACGCTTATGACAAAATTGTGGGAGACGGATAATTATATTGAAGAAAATACACTGACGGTCAATATTGCACGATTGAGAAAGAAGCTTGAGAAAGCCGGGCTTACGGATTTTATCACGACTAAGGTGGGCGAAGGCTATATCATCACACAGGATGCAGAGGGGAGATGAGAGAATGAAGCGCTTTTTCAGATATCTCTATGACTGCCGGTACGTGTGGCTGTGGGTGATGATAAGCGGAGCAATATTTGCAGGTGTATTTGCCCTATATGGGATCCGGATGGAGGCGGTGTGGTACCCGCTTCTTTTATCTGCATTGTCCGGTCTGGTTTTTCTGATGCTGGGATTTTTAAGATACAGACGGAAGCATATGGAGCTTGAACGGCTGCAGCCCGGGGCTGCGCCGTGTGCAGAGTATCTTCCCCGGGCGGACAGCCTGACGGAGAGCGACTATCAGGCGCTTGTGCTCCGGGAAGAGGAGGCGAACCGCGCGAGAAAAGAAGAGTGGGACAGTGCCAGGAACGATATGAATGATTATTATGCCGTGTGGGTACACCAGATCAAGGCGCCGATCGCTGTTATGCGTGTCATGCTCCAGCAGGAGGATACCCAGGAGAACAGAGAGCTGTCGGCAGAATTATTCCGCATTGAGCAGTATGCCGAGATGGCGCTTTACTACATTCGACTCGGCGAGGGGGCTTCCGATCTGGTCATTCAGGAGTATGAGCTGGACGATATCATCCGGAAGGCGGTGCGGAAGTATGCCGGACAGTTTATCCGCAGGAAGATACGGCTTGTATACGCTGGTACGGACGAACGCGTGGTGACAGACGAGAAATGGCTATCCTTTATCATTGAACAGCTCCTGTCCAATGCGGTGAAATATACTCCGGAAGGAGGAAATGTCACGATATCAGTGGATGATAAGAAACAGCTTTCTGTCACGGACACGGGAATCGGTATTTCACCGGAAGACCTTCCGCGGATCTTTGAGAAGGGCTATACCGGGTATAACGGGCGTCTGGACAAGAAGTCTACCGGGATCGGACTGTATCTGTGCAGGACTGCAGCGGATAAGCTCGGGCACAGGCTGCTGGCGCAGTCGGAACCGGGAAAGGGCAGCAGGTTTATCGTTGACCTGAAGACGTATTCACTGCAGGCGGAGTAGGCGGCGCTCCCTGCATGCGTGAGCTAGTACAGTGAATAACAAATAATCAGCCATATCACTTGCCTGATTTTTCATCTGCGGCGTTGTCGTCAATCGACGTAGCCACCGCTACGCCTCATTCCTCCGCCTTGCATATGAAGAAATCATTCTGCGTGATATAGCTATTCATTTATTTTTCACTGTACTAGTGTGACAATAGTGTCACATGGACCGGTTGGAATGTCACAGGATTCGATGTCGGCATTCCGGCCGGTTTTGTTATACTGAGTCCAGAAAACATGAAGGAGGTCAGTTTCATGACTGTTTTGGAAGTAAAAAACTTGAAGAAAATATACCGTACCCGGTTTGGAGGGACTCAGGTGCAGGCTCTCTCCTGTGTGAATTTTTCTGTGGAGGAGGGGGAATATGTGGCGATTATGGGGGAGAGCGGGAGCGGTAAGACAACGCTCCTGAACATGCTGGCGGCGCTGGATAAGCCGACGGAAGGTGAAGTCTGTCTGGACGGGAAGCCGCTTTCGGGGATAAAAGATAAGAATATCTCCGAGTTCAGGCGGGACAATCTGGGATTTGTATTTCAGGAATTCAATCTCCTCGATACATTTAATGTAAAAGATAACATTCTCCTGCCGCTTGTACTCAAAGGCGAGACATACAAGGAGATGACGAAGAAGCTTATGCCGATCGCCAAAGAGCTGGGGATCGCACCTTTACTGGAAAAGTACCCATATGAGATCTCCGGAGGACAGAAACAGAGAGTGGCGGCTGCAAGGGCGCTGATCACAGATCCGAGGATCATTCTTGCCGATGAGCCTACAGGGGCGCTGGACTCCAGGTCAACAGATGAGCTTCTGGCATTATTTGCAAAGATCAGCCAGAAAGGACAGACGATCCTTATGGTGACCCACTCGGTCAAAGCTGCGAGCAAAGCGGGACGGGTCCTTTTTATCCGTGACGGAGAAGTATACCATCAGGTCTACAGAGGAAATATGTCGGATGAACAGCTCTATCAGAAGATCTCTGACACACTCACGATACTGGCGACAGGCGGTGACAGACGATGAAGGGCGGATTCTATATCAGACTGGCAAAAGACGGGATCGTGAAGAACAGGAAACTATACTTTCCGTATATCCTCACCTGCATCTGCATGATCATGATGTTCTACATTATTTACTATCTCGGATTCTCCGCCGATTTTACGTCGGTGCGGGGTGGAGATATGCTGCAGTCCTTCCTCATGATAGGGGTGTTTATCATCGCGATTTTTGCCCTGATCTTTCTCTTCTATACGAATTCGTTTCTGATCCGCAGAAGACAGAAAGAGTTCGGACTTTACAACATCCTCGGAATGGGCAAACGCAATCTGGTCAAGATCCTCGTGTGGGAGAACATACTGACGGCTGTGATATCCATAGCTGCGGGGCTTATCCTGGGTATCCTTTTCTCCAAACTGGCGGAACTTGCCGCCCTGCGTATTCTGGGCGGTGCGACAGGATTTGCCATCCATGTGGAGCTAAAACCTGTCATAGCTACGGCGGGTCTCTTTCTCGTACTTTACTTTCTGATCATGCTACGGATGATATTTTATATTTTCCGGCTGCGTCCGGTAGAAATGTTAAAGAGCGAGAATGTAGGCGAGAAACCGCCAAAAGCAAACTGGATCCTGGCGGTCATCGGCGCTCTGCTTCTGGCGGGAGCATATTATCTGGCGGTTGCGGTCATAGATCCGATGTCGGCGATGGTCATGTTTTTTGTAGCAGTGATCATGGTGATCATCGCCACATATCTGCTCTTTATCTCCGGATCGGTAGCGCTTTGCAAACTGCTCCAGAAGAACAAGAAGTATTACTATAAAACAAAACACTTTGTTTCCCTTTCATCGATGGTCTACCGCATGAAGCGGAACGGAGCGGGTCTTGCGTCGATCTGTATCCTCTCCACTATGGTGCTCGTGACCCTGTCGTCTACGGTGTGCATGTATGCACAGACGGAGGACGGGATCCAGAAGCGGTATCCGCATGACATTACGATGGAGCTTACTTCGGATGATTACAGCGAGACCGAGCCATATAAAGAGATCGTATCCGATGTGCTTTCCGAATACGGAGAGAAAGCCGAAAATGTGGAGGAGTTCCACTTTTACAGTGCGGCGGGATTTCAGTATCGTGATGAGTTCAGGCTGAGTATGGGAGGCTATTCCGAGACCGGTACAGGGGAGGTGGAGTCTATCCGGAGCGTCTATATGATCGATCTGGAAGATTATAACCGCCTTACAGGAGAAAATCGGGAAATGGAGGATGATGAGATCCTTCTATATCCGTTTAAGACTGACTACGATTATGACGCGTTATCGATCGCGGGCTGCGGCACATGGGATGTGGAGCTGCTTGACCGACAGCCTTTCCCTGCGGGAATGGCTCAGGCCGATGTTATGGGATTGTTCTTTATCGTAGTGAAAGACCTGCCGGTGATACAGCAGATCGAGGAGTACAGAAACTCTCTCGTGGAAGAAGACGACAGTCTGTTCCTGGCTTATATCGAGGAAAGCTACGGTTTTGACCTGCCCTGTGACGATGAGAAACAGATAGAGATCTATAACACGATCCTGGAGCGGATCGGAGCGCTGACCAGCCAGGAGGATGGCGTGGACTATCCACATTATTTTATTGACTCCAAGGCGGGCGGAAGAGCGGATTATATCGCGATCAACGGCGGGCTTTTCTTCCTGGGCGTACTTCTCGGCGCGGTGTTCCTCTTCGGTACGGTGCTGATCATGTACTACAAGCAGATCTCAGAGGGATATGAGGATCAGGACCGTTTCGATATCCTGATGAAAGTGGGAATGACCCGGAAAGAAGTGAAGCAGAGCATCAACTCTCAGGTGCTGACGGTATTCTTCCTGCCGCTGATCACCGCGGGGATCCACCTTGCTTTCGCATATCCGCTGATCTCCAAGATCCTGCTCCTTATGTCAGCCACGGAGGAAAAGCTTCTGATCATGGTGACGATAGCATGCTATCTTGTGTTCGCCCTGTTCTATGTGGTTGTATATGCTGTCACTTCGAAAGAATACTATACAATTGTCAGCGGAAAGTCGAAGTGATTGCAGTAATTTTGCGAAAATTTACAAAAACGGATCAAAAACACTGTTCAATTTGTGCATAATGATGATATAATCTAACTGTGAATAAAACACTGGGGGCCGGGCATCAGCTGCGGATTCCCGGTACGATAAATATAGCGCTCTTGCAGCGCTTCGCAGAGAGGAGTGACACATATGATGCAGCATACGATCATCACGATCGGCAGACAGTTTGGAAGCGGAGGACACGAGATCGGAAATAAACTGGCGGAGAGGCTTGATATTCCGCTGTATGACCACAATCTGATCCGCATGGCAGCACAGGAGCTGCGCATCAGCAATGAAGATGCGACAAAGGTAGATGAGACAATCCTGGGGAGATTCCTTTCAGCTTATGCATCAAGCAGTCTGGAGTATCGCGTATTTATGAACAGTGATGAATCAGGAAAAACGCTGACAGACCGGGTATATGAGAGGCAGTCAGCGATCATCCGTAAACTTGCGGAGGAAGGACCGGGAATCTTCGTCGGAAGATGCGCAGACTATGTTCTCGGAGATTATACGAACTGTATCAATACATTTATTTATGCATATAAAGAAGACCGGATCCGCCGGATCATGAAGCTCTATAAACTGGATGAAAAGCAGGCAGCCGACAAGATCAGGAAGACAGACCGCGACAGGAAAAATTATTATGAAGCGCGCACGAAAAGAGAGTGGGGAGGCATTGATGCAAACAGCATGATGTTCAATGCGAGCCTGCTTGGAATCGACGGAGTGGTAGATGCGCTGGAAGCAATCTACCGGAAGTGGGAGACGCGCGAGTGACAGATGAGGAGTAAAAAAGGAGAGACAGGAAAATGTACGTGTAAGATTTTCCTGCCTCTCCTTTTTAGTGCGTCCCCAGTTCAGCCGCACCATCGTGCTTTCTGTGCGTCCACAGTTCAGCCGCGCCATTCGTAAAACCGCACTTCGTGCTTACTGCGGCTGCCGCCGCTGTTTTACTCATTGACAGGCGCTCATCTCATGGAACAGTCCGCTCGAAAAATCATGCGAGCATGATTTTCTCTCCCGGCCAGCTCCATGGCTGAACTGTTATTACAAAACCGAGTGTGCTCGATTTTTTTGTTGATTACTGTCGTATACCTGTGGTATAATCAGTTGATATATAATAGTAAAGTATGGAATGGAAGGGAATGAATATGAGCTTTATATCGTATTTAATCAACGGATTAAGTCTGGGAAGTGTCTATGCGATCATCGCTCTTGGTTATACCATGGTGTACGGTATTGCGAAAATGCTGAATTTTGCGCATGGCGATGTTATTATGATCGGTGCCTACATGGCTTTGCTTGCCATGACTCAGGCCGGTCTGTCGCCGGTCATCGCGGTGCTGATCGCAATCGTCGTATGTACCGTGCTCGGTGTCGTGATCGAGAGAATTGCATATAAGCCGCTCAGGAATGCAGCTTCATCGCTGTCAGTGCTGATCACGGCGATCGGTGTCAGCTATCTGCTGCAGAATATTGCGCTGCTTGCCTTTGGCTCTAACGCAAAGACTTTCCCGTCAGTTATCAAGTGGAGCGGGATCACGCTGGCGGGAGGACAGCTCAGTATTTCAGGTGTTACGATCGTCACGATCGGAGTCTGCATTGTCATTATGATCGTGCTTGTGGCATTTGTACAGAAGTCAAAACCCGGTCAGGCGATGCGTGCAGTGTCTGAGGACAAAGGCGCCGCACAGCTTATGGGAATCAACGTAAACGGAACGATCGCCCTGACATTTGCCATTGGTTCTGCCCTGGCAGCAATCGCAGGCGTCCTGTACTGCTCAGCCTATCCGAGTGTAACACCGTATACCGGAGCAATGCCTGGTATCAAGGCGTTCGTGGCAGCAGTATTCGGCGGTATCGGTTCGATCCCGGGCGCGTTTATCGGCGGACTTCTCCTTGGGATCATCGAGATCTTTGGAAGGGCGTATATTACATCACAGATGGCTGATGCCCTGGTATTTGCAGTGCTTATCGTCGTACTTTTAGTGAAACCTACGGGACTTTTAGGCAAGAAGATTCAGGAGAAAGTGTAGGTGGACGGTATGTTGAAGAAAATGAATAAAAATACAAAAAGTAATCTTATCACATATGGCATGGTGATCATTGCTTTTATCATCATGCAGACACTGATCGCCACGGGAAGTATCTCCAGTCTTCTGGAAGGTATCATGGTGCCGATCTGTATCTATGTGATCATGGCAGTTTCCCTGAATCTTGTAGTAGGTATCCTTGGGGAACTGAGTCTTGGCCATGCGGGCTTTATGTGCGTGGGAGCATTTTCAAGTGCATTTTTCTCAAAATGCATGAAAGACGTGATCGAGAACGGAATTCTGCGCTTTTTGCTTGCAATGCTGATCGGCATCGCAGTTGCGGCAATTTTCGGTATCATCATCGGTATCCCTGTGCTCCGCTTAAAAGGAGACTACCTCGCCATTGTTACACTTGCATTCGGCGAGATCATCAAGAACCTTGTCAACGTACTGTTTATCGGTAAGGATTCCAACGGATTCCATTTCTCCACAAAGGATGTGATGGGACTGAATAT
Organism: Candidatus Mediterraneibacter faecipullorum; assembly: GCA_019119675.1. Lineage (GTDB taxonomy): Bacteria > Bacillota > Clostridia > Lachnospirales > Lachnospiraceae > Mediterraneibacter > Mediterraneibacter faecipullorum. The sequence goes on from DWWO01000010.1 coordinate 24,462, forward strand.
GGAACCGGACGGAACCGTTATTGTAAATGGTCCTCAGGGAATCACGGGTACGCCGCAGGATTCTACATTCCTGATCGGCTTTATCATGATCCTGATCACTCTGTTTATCGTGCTCAACATGATCAATTCCAGAGACGGACGTGCGATCATGGCAATCCGCGATAACCGGATCGCGGCAGAGTCTGTGGGAATCAATATTACGAAATATAAACTGATGGCGTTTACCGTTTCAGCGGCACTGGCCGGCGGGGCGGGCGTGCTCTATGCGCACAACCTGTCTACACTGACAGCAAACACAAACAACTTCGGATATAACCAGTCCATCATGATCCTTGTATTTGTCGTGCTGGGCGGTATTGGAAATATCAGAGGCTCGATTATTGCAGCCGTGATCCTGACACTTCTTCCGGAGCTTCTGAGAGGCCTGCAGGATTATCGTATGTTGATCTATGCAATTGTATTGATCGCAATGATGCTCTTTAACTGGGCGCCGAAAGCGATCGAGTGGAGAGAAAAACATCTCTCTTTCTTCAGAAAGAAAAAGGAGGCTGTGAAATAATGGCATTACTGGAAGTAAAAAATCTGGGTATTTCATTCGGCGGTCTCCGTGCGGTGAATGCATTTGATATTTCAATTGAAAAAGAAGAACTTTACGGGCTGATCGGACCTAACGGAGCGGGGAAGACAACTGTCTTTAACCTGCTGACAGGAGTGTACAAACCGGATACAGGAAAAGTGAACCTGGACGGGAAAGATATCACAGGGAAAAAGACTATCGATATCAGCAAGGCCGGTATCGCAAGAACGTTCCAGAATATCCGCCTTTTTAAAGATTTGAGTGTTCTGGACAATGTAAAGGTGGGACTCCACAATAAACATCATTATTCCACGATTGAGGGAATCCTGCGTCTCCCGGGATACAGAAAAGTGGAGAAAGAAATGGATGAGCAGGCCATGGAACTTCTGAAGGTATTTAATCTGGAAGAAGCCGCACACAGAAAAGCGTCAAATCTTCCTTACGGACAGCAGAGACGTCTGGAGATCGCCAGGGCGCTGGCAACGGAGCCGAAGCTTTTGCTCCTGGATGAGCCGGCTGCCGGAATGAACCCGAATGAGACGGGAGAGCTGATGGATATGATCCGCTTGGTGCGTGAGGAATTCCACATGACGATCCTCCTGATCGAACATGATATGAAACTGGTAAGCGGAATCTGTGAGAAATTGACAGTACTGAACTTTGGTGAGGTGCTCTGTCAGGGCAGTACATCGGAGGTACTGAACGATCCGCAGGTCATCACAGCATATCTTGGAGAATAGGAGGAAACTGGTTATGGCAATGCTTGAAGTCAAAGATCTGGAAGTATATTACGGAGTTATCCAGGCAATCAAAGGCATTTCATTTGAAGTAAATAAAGGAGAGGTTATTGCATTGATCGGCGCCAACGGTGCGGGAAAAACAACAACTCTCCATACGATCACAGGGCTTATTTCCCCCAAAAAAGGTCATGTGATCTTTGAAGGCAAAGATATCACAAAAGTGCCTGCCCATAAGATTGTTTCTATGGGAATGGCACATGTCCCGGAAGGACGGCGTGTGTTTGCCGAGCTGAGTGTATATGAAAATCTGAGGATGGGTGCTTACACCCGGAAGGATAAATCGGAGATTGAAGAGAGCCTTGCAAACGTATATAAGCGTTTCCCGAGGCTGGAAGAGAGAAAGAACCAGATGGCAGGAACCTTGAGCGGCGGTGAGCAGCAGATGCTTGCCATGGGGCGTGCGCTTATGTCAAAACCGAAGATCATCCTGATGGACGAACCGTCCATGGGGCTCTCACCAATCCTGGTCAACGAAATCTTTGATATTATCCGCGCTGTAAGTGAGAGTGGGACTACAGTCCTCCTGGTGGAGCAGAATGCGAAAAAGGCTCTTGCGATTGCGGACAGAGCCTACGTGCTCGAGACAGGAAAGATCGTGCTTGAAGGAAATGCAAAAGAACTTCTGGAGGACGATTCGATCAAGAAAGCATATCTGGGCGAGTGACATTTATCCCGACGAGTAACATTTATTATATGTGAATGTTTAAGATTTGAGGAGGTGCATCTTTATGAAAAATATTGTCATTACAATTTCAAGACAGTACGGGAGCGGGGGAAAGACGATCGGTGCGATGCTCGCGAAAGACTTAGGAATAAACTGCTACAGCCGTGAAATCCTGAGGATGGCATCGGAGGACAGCGGCATTAATGAGCGTCTCTTCGGCATGTCGGATGAGAAGATCCGCCATGCAGGCTGGTTCCGCATCCTGAACCGTCCTTACGATGGAGAACTCCTTCCGCCGGAAGACAAAGGATTTACGTCAGATGATAATCTGTTTAACTATCAGGCAAAGATAATCAAGGATCTGGCTGCAAAAGAATCCTGTGTCATTGTTGGAAGATGTGCTGATTATGTGCTGCAGGATTATCCGAATGTAATGAGTGTATTCATCCATGCAGACAAAAAGTTTTGCCTGGACAGAGCTATGGAACGGCACAGCATGACAGAGAAAGAAATGCAGAAGTTTATTGAGAAGACCGATGCATACAGAGGAGATTTTTACCGCTATCATACAGGCCATGAGTGGGCGGATGCGAGAAACTATGATCTGTGCCTGGACAGCGGAAAACTCGGATTTGAGAAATGTGTGGAGGAGATCAAAGCATATAAGAAGATCCGGTTTGGAGAGTAAGATTTGTGTTTGTCGGAGAGACATCCTATGGTAAAGCGTCCGAAAATCAATTGGATATAGTGTGTTGACTCACGTATCCGGGACGGGCGGGAATGGGATGCTTCCGGCTCCGGTTACAGGGCATAAGATATAGTAACAAGCCTGCGATACAGCTAAAAGCGATCAGGGAAAGGAAGAACTTACTTCGTTCAAACAACATCCTTTCCCTAATCAACGCCGCACCACAGGCTTTAACAATATCTAATCCCCCTCCACAGTCACCGTCAGCATCCCCTCCCCGCCCGTCCCAAAAGGTTCATCAAAAGGGCTGTATCCGACTGATTTCCTTGCGTTCATCCGATTGGAAGTATCTCCCTGATAATCACGAAATTTACAGAAAATTAATTGAAAAGGTGAACTTTATCGACTTCCTTCCCTTTCCTGCTGGTTGGGATGGGACCGTAGACGGGAGCGTTCCGGTCTTGTTTCTTCCGTTTGAAATTCGTTTTTCGGGATGGGAAATAAAGCAGCCGGGAGACAGGTATTGTGTACGCACCGTAGAGTAACGCCGGCACTTGGAGCGCGTTTTTTGCGCTCCTATGTACCGCTGCGTTACGGTCCGAGCGAAAGCGGGTGCGATAACAATACCTGTCTCCCGGCGGATACTTTGTTAGCACGGAAAAACGGAATTTATTTGTACTCTCCGCTTTTTGGTGGTATCATATTAAAGCAAAATAAGGTGCCGAATATCCTCTTTTAAATTCGCACTGTTTACAGGAGGAATTTCTATGAATATATCTGAACGGCTCGCGGCTCTGCGCCGTGAGATGGAGCAGGAGAGTATTGATATCTATATCGTACCGTCTGACGATTTTCACCAGAGTGAGTATGTGGGGGAATATTTTAAGGCCCGCCAGTTTATCACGGGATTTACGGGATCAGCCGGGACCGCTGTGATCACAAAGAATATGGCAGGTCTGTGGACGGATGGAAGGTATTTCATTCAGGCAGAAAAAGAGCTGGCTGGCAGCGGCATCACACTTTTTAAATCAGGGGAACCGGGAGTGGATACGATCGAACAGTTTCTCGAAAAAGAGCTTCCGTCAATGGGAGTCATCGGATTCGACGGACGGACTGTCGGAGTAAATACCGGCAAGCGTTATGCGCAGATTGCCGCAGAGAAAGAAGGCCGTGTATTTTATCAGGCCGATCTGATCGGAAGAATTTGGAATGACCGGCCGCAGCTCCCGATGGGAAAAGCATTTCTTCTGGGCGAAAAATACAGCGGAGAAAACACCACATCCAAATTACAGAGAGTACGAGAAGAAATGAAGAAGGTTTCCGCGAATATCCATCTCCTTTCTAGTCTTGATGATATCGCATGGCTTTTGAATATCCGTGGAAGCGACATTGCATACTGTCCTCTTGTCCTGTCATACATGATGGTCTATGAAGATCATGCAGAATTATATGCGGATGAAAAGAAATTCCCGGAAAAAGTCCTCAATGAACTGAAGAAAAACGAGATTTTTATGAAACCCTACAACGATATATATGCTGCGGTAAAGAACATAAATCCGACTTCTGTCATTCTGCTGGATCCTGAAAGGGTAAACTACACACTTTATCAGAACATTCCGAAAAAAGCGATGATCACAGAGCGGGAGAATCCGGAAGTTCTCATGAAATGCATTAAAAATGACACAGAGATAAAAAACACAAAAAAGGCGCATCTTAAAGACGCAGTCGCTCACACAAAGTTTATGTTCTGGCTGAAACATGCAGCTGGATCGGATGATATTGTCACGGAAATATCAGCATCGGATAAACTGGAATCTTTCCGGGCACAACAGGAAGGTTATCTGGGTGCCAGCTTTGCGCCGATCAGCGCATTCGGCGAACACGGAGCCATCGTCCATTACAGTGCAACGCCGGAATCCGGCGTTACGCTTCACAAAGGCGGGATGCTGCTGACAGACACCGGAGGACACTACTGGGAAGGATCAACTGATATTACCCGTACTGTAGCTATCGGTGAAATATCGCAGAGAGAAAAAGAAGATTTCACCCTTGTTGCAAGGGCGATGCTCCGGTTAATGAACGCCGTCTTTCTCCATGGATGCAGCGGAGCAAATCTGGACTGCATTGCGCGTGAAGTTTTCTGGAAAGAACGGGTCAGCTTCAATCATGGCACCGGGCATGGCGTAGGATACCTGCTTAACGTCCATGAAGCCCCCATAAATTTCCGATGGAAAGAAGGAAATATCCCGGCGCAGGTCCTTGAACGCAATATGATCATCACTGATGAACCAGGGATCTATATTGAAGGCTCCCATGGCATCCGTCTGGAAAATGAACTTCTTGTGTGTGAAGATGAGACAAATGAGTATGGACAGTTCATGCATTTTGAACCTCTGACATTTGTTCCTATCGATCTTGATGCACTCCTGCCCGAACGGATGACAGAAGAAGAGCGGGACATGCTGAACAATTATCACAGATCAGTGTATGAAAAAGTATCTCCTTATCTGAATAAAGAAGAGCAGGAATGGCTGAAGCAATATACAAGGCCCATATAGTACTGCTGTTTTAAATGTTGCAGTTTTGCCCTGAATCTGATACAAATATTAAGAAATCTAAAATGAGGAATAAAGAATAAAATGGAAACTACAGAAACAACTACAAATGAGCTGATTCTCCGGATTGATGAGAAATACGCCAAAATGAGTAAAGGGCAGAAAAGGCTTGCCGACTATGTAAGGAAGAATTATGACAAAGCCGTCTTCCTGACCGCTGCAAAGCTTGGTGAAACCGTGGGCGTGAGTGAATCAACGGTTGTCCGCTTTGCCATACAGCTCGGCTATAAAGGATATCCGGGATTTCAGAAAGCGCTGGAAGAACTGGTCCGCACAAAACTGAACTCCATACAAAGAATGGAAGTGACCTACGGAAGAATCAGCCAGAGCGAAATCCTGGAAACCGTGCTTCATTCTGACATAGAAAAGATCAAGCAGACGTTGGATGTGATCGACCATAAAGCTTTTAATCTTGCCATTGACACGATTCTGAATGCCCGCAAAATTTATGTCATCGGTATCCGGAGCTGTGCACCTCTGGCATCGTTTTTCAGCTTTTACCTGAATCTTGTCTGCGACAATGTGACTCCGGTAACTACAAACAGCTCAAGCGAGATTTTTGAACAGCTCATCCGTATCGGTGAGGAAGATGTGATCGTCGGGATCAGTTTCCCGCGGTATTCTATGCGTACGTTAAAAGCTTTGGAATTTGCCAGCAACAGAAAGGCAAAAGTGATCACACTGACAGACAGTGTCCATTCGCCAATGAACCTGTATTCTTCATGTAACCTGATCGCCCGGAGTGATATGGCATCTATTGTGGATTCCCTTGTCGCCCCGCTCAGTGTGATCAATTCTCTGATCGTGGCGCTGTGTATGAAGAAGCAGAAAGAAGTGATATCGACTCTGGAAACACTGGAGGATATCTGGGGCGAATACCAGGTATACAGCGGAGACGAATTAAATCCGGTCGGCACATCATTTCCAGTAGAAAAATCCACTGATACTGCTGATACCGACAAAAGGACATCTGACAGAAGAAAAGTTTCAGATGAAGACTCAGGTGAAAGGGATATATATGAGTAAAGTGCTGATCATAGGCGGCGGTGCCGCCGGGATGATGGCGGCTGCTTTTGCCGCGAAAAACGGAAATAGAGTTGAAGTGTTCGAAAAAAACGAAAAGCTTGGGAAAAAACTTTTTATTACGGGAAAAGGCAGATGCAATATTACAAACGCTGCGGATCTGGAGGATTTCTTTCCTGCCGTGACCAGCAATCCGAAATTCCTTTACAGTGCGTTTTACAGCTTTACCAACGAACAGGTCATTTCATTTTTTGAAGAACTTGGCGTGAAGACAAAAGTGGAACGGGGCGGAAGAGTATTCCCGGTTTCAGACCATTCTTCCGATGTGATCCAGGCCCTGAAAAGTGAGATGGAGCGGCTTGGGGTAAAGATAAATCTGAACGCTGAAGTAAAAGAGCTGATCACTGAAAAGAGTTCTACCGGAGAAACAGTGAATGGAATCCGGCTTGTCTCCGGGAAGAAAATATCCGGAGACGCTGTCATTGTTGCAACCGGCGGTATTTCCTATCCGTCCACCGGATCTACTGGAGACGGGTATCGTTTTGCACGCAGATGTGGTCACAAAGTATCTGAACTTTCCCCGTCTCTCGTGCCAATGGAAGTGAAAGAATGGTATGCAGGTGAACTGATGGGACTTTCTCTCCGCAATATTGAGATTCGTATTACAGACGGTAAGAAGAAGCTGTATCAGGAATTCGGCGAGATGCTCTTTACCCACTACGGCGTGACAGGGCCGGTCATCCTGAGTGCCAGCAGTGTTGTCGGAAAAAAGCTCAAAGATACAGAACTCACGCTTCACATCGACCTGAAGCCCGCGCTGACAGAAGAACAGCTGGACAAACGTGTGCTGCGGGAATTCGAAACCAACCACAACCGTCAGTTTAAAAACGCGGTGGACAGTCTTTTCCCTTCAAAGCTCCGTCCGGTGATCGTAGAACTCTCCGGCATTCCTGAAGAAAAGAAAGTCCATGAGATCACAAAAGAAGAACGTCTCCGATTCGTCCGCCTTATCAAAGACTTTACTATGACGCTGACAGGACTGCGCGGCTATAATGAAGCTATTATCACAAAGGGCGGCGTATCCGTTAAAGAAATTGATCCGGGAACAATGGAATCAAAGCTGATAAAAGGACTCTATTTCGCCGGGGAGGTTCTGGACCTGGACGCAGTGACCGGAGGATATAATCTGCAGATTGCATGGAGCACAGGATATCTAGCCGGGATAAATGCCGGTGTAGAGGGGAAAGGTTAATAAGCCCTTGTCCATTCCCGATCTTCGGGTTATACTATAAAAGTTGAAGATTGAAATATTGGGAGGAATGAAGAACATGGGATATAATGTAGCAATAGACGGACCGGCAGGGGCCGGAAAGAGCACCATAGCAAAACTGGTGGCGAAAGAAAAAGGCTATATTTATGTAGATACAGGGGCAATGTACCGGGCACTCGCCATCCATTTTCTTAAGAAAGGAATTGCACCGGAGAATACGGAAGACATCATTGAAGCGTGCCGTGATGCGGATGTTTCTATCCGCTACGAAAATGGAGCTCAGCAGGTGTATTTGAATGGTGAAAATGTGACCGGCATGCTCCGCACAGAAGAAGTGGGAAACATGGCTTCTAAGACTTCAGCGATCCCGGATGTAAGGGAGAAGCTTCTGGAGCTTCAGAGGGCACTCGCAAAAGAAAATGATGTGATCATGGATGGTCGTGACATAGGCACAAATATCCTTCCCAATGCAGACGTCAAGATCTACCTGACGGCCAGCGTGGAGACACGGGCACAGCGTCGTTATGATGAACTCAAAGAGAAAGGAGAAGACTGTGATCTCGAGCAGATTGCCCAGGATATCAAAGAACGGGACGAACGCGATATGAACCGTGAGACAGCTCCGCTTAAGAAAGCGGACGATGCGATCCTGGTAGACAGCTCACATATGACAATCCCGCAAGTTGTATCAGAGATCTGCAGTCACTGTAGATAATCTGTATGAAAGTGATCAAAGCAAAAACTGCCGGCTTTTGTTTCGGGGTGAAGCGTGCCGTAGACACAGTCTATGAACAGGTCGATACGTGCAGCGGACCGATATATACCTACGGGCCGATCATCCACAACGAAGAAGTGGTAAAAGATATGGAGAGTAAGGGTGTGGTCGTGCTCCGCACAGAAGAGGAACTGGATGACATATCCGGCGGGACCGTTATTATCCGTTCCCACGGGGTAGAAAAAAGAATCTATGACAAGCTGGAGGCAAAAGGGATACGCATTGTAGATGCCACATGTCCCTTTGTAAAAAAGATACACAACATTGTCCAGAAAGAGAGCGCTGCCGGGAAATACATCCTGATCATAGGCAGCCCTGATCATCCTGAAGTGATCGGGATCCGGGGATGGGCAGGAGAACATGCGGCGGTGGTCCAGAACACTGATGATATTGAAAATATCGATTTCAGTAAAAACAGGAATATATGTGTCGTATCCCAGACGACATTTAATTACAACAAATTTAAAGATTTAGTTGAAATTATCAAGAAAAAGAGTTATGATATTATTGTTTTAAATACAATCTGTAATGCTACGAAAGAGCGTCAGACAGAGGCTGAAAGCATCGCAGAGTCGGTGGATGCTATGATAGTTATTGGCGACAAACATAGTTCCAATACCCAGAAGTTATTTGAAATCTGCCATAGGGCATGTAACAATACGTACTATATACAGACACTTGACGATTTGGATTTGAATCAATTAGGGTCAGTGGAAACAGTAGGTATTACAGCAGGGGCATCCACGCCCAACAATATAATTGAGGAGGTTCAAAATAATGTCAGAATTATCTTTTGAACAGATGTTAGACGAGTCATTCAAAACAATTCGTAACGGAGAGGTGGTAGAAGGTACAGTAATCGATGTAAAACCGGACGAGATCATCCTGAACATCGGCTACAAGGCTGACGGTATCATTACAAAGAATGAATATTCTAATGATCAGTCACTCGACCTTACAACAGTTGTTTCTGTTGGTGATAAAATGACAGTCAAAGTTCTGAAAGTAAATGACGGAGAAGGTCAGGTTCTTCTTACATATAAGAGACTTGCAGCCGAAAAAGGAAACGAAAGACTCCGTGAAGCATATGAGAACAAAGAAGTTCTCAAAGCCACAGTCACACAGATCCTGGGTGGCGGCATCTGCGCAACAGTTGATGAAGTAAGAGTATTTATTCCTGCAAGCCTTGTATCTGATTCTTATGAGAAAGATCTCAGCAAGTACGAAGGACAGGAAATCGAATTCGTGATCAGCGAGTTCAACCCGAGAAGAAACCGCGTGATCGGTGACAGAAGACAGCTTCTTGTCGCAGAGCGCGCTGAAAAACAGAAAGAATTATTCGCAAAACTTCAGGTCGGCGACAGGATTGACGGTACTGTCAAAAATGTAACGGACTTTGGTGCTTTTGTTGATCTTGGCGGAGTTGACGGACTTCTTCATATTTCAGAAATGTCATGGGGCAGAGTAGACAATCCGAAGAAGCTCTTCCATGTAGGAGATCCACTGACAGTCCTCGTAAAAGACATCCATGATACAAAGATTGCGCTCAGCCTGAAGTTCCCGGAGACTAATCCGTGGGCAAATGCTGCTGAAGATTTTGCAGTCGGAAAGGTCATTACAGGAAAAGTTGCCCGCATGACAGATTTTGGTGCTTTTGTTGAACTTGCACCGGGAGTTGACGCTCTTCTTCATGTTTCACAGATTTCCAGAACTCATGTTGATAAGCCTTCTGACGTGCTCTCTATCGGTCAGGAGATCACTGCAAAGATTGTTGATCTTAACGAAGCAGAAAAGAAGATCAGTCTCAGCATGAAAGTACTGGAGCCGGAGCACACAGAAGAAGTTCCTGCAGAGGATGTTGAAGAATAGAATTATCTATGTATATAACCGGAGCGGAAATTGACATCGCTTCGGTTTTTTATGCATTATTGTTAAATATTCAACGAGATGTTTGCACAAATATGCAATTTTTATTACATAATTACTGGATTTTACTGCTTTAATTTAGTACAATAAGATACATAAATCAAAGGCGAAAACAGCGGTTAGTCAGACTGCTGTTTATTTGCTGTTAGAAAGGAAGAGTAAAATGGGACTTCTGACATTTAAAGGCGGAATCCATCCGGATGATGGAAAACGCTTCTCTAAAGATCAGGCAATCCGTCCGATCATCCCAAAAGGTGATATGGTATATCCTCTTTCACAGCATATCGGTGCACCTGCAAATCCGGTTGTGAAAAAGGGAGACCACGTTCTGAAAGGGCAGATGATCGCGGAAGCAGGCGGCTTTGTGTCTGCACCTGTCTATTCCTCTGTTTCAGGCACTGTAAAGGGACTCGAGCAGCACTTTAATCCGACAGGAAGCAAAACGGAATGCATTGTGATCGAAAATGACGGCGAGTACCAGGAAACTGAGTATGAGCCTGTAAAACCACTGGATGAAATGACAAGAGAGGAGATACTCGACAGAATAGGCAATGCCGGAATCGTCGGTATGGGCGGCGCTGGGTTCCCTACAAGGGTTAAACTCTCACCAAAGGAACCGGACAAGATCGAGTATATCATTGCAAACTGTGCCGAGTGTGAACCGTATATCACAGCTGATTACAGAAGAATGCTGGAAAATACGGAAGAACTTGTAAGTGGTATGAAAGTTGTCCTTTCGCTGTTTCCAAATGCAAAAGGATATTTTGCAGTTGAGGACAATAAGAAAGATTGTGCCGAAAAGATCAAAGCAGCTATCGCAGATGAGCCGCGTATGGATGTGAAACTTCTAATGACAAAGTATCCACAGGGTGCTGAGCGTCAGCTGATCTATGCCGTGACTAAACGAGCGATTAATTCGTCGATGTTGCCGGCAGATGCCGGATGCATCGTGGACAATGTGGAGACACTGATCGGGATACATACTGCGGTAGTAGAAGGAAAGCCGCTGATGGAGAGAGTTGTTACTGTGAGCGGAGATGCTATAGCGTCCCCTGGCAACTTTAAAGTGCTTCTGGGAACAAACCATCAGGAACTGATCGAAGCAGCCGGTGGATTTTCTGCAGAGCCTGAGAAACTGATCTCCGGTGGGCCGATGATGGGCTTCGCCATGGTAACTACAGATGCACCGGTTACAAAGACTTCTTCCTCCATACTTGCATTTAAGGAGGATGCAGTTACAAAGGACCCGGAGACGGCATGCATTAACTGTGGAAGATGTGTAGAGGTCTGTCCGAGCAGAATCGTACCATCCAGGCTGGCGGATCTGGCACAGCGGCATGACGAGGATGCTTTTGTTGCAATGAACGGACTTGAGTGTGTAGAATGCGGTTCATGTAGTTATGTATGCCCTGCGAAGAGACCTCTGAAGCAGGCAATCGGCTCCATGCGCAAGACAGCGCTTGCAAACAAGAGGAAAAAGTAAGAGAGGTGAGAAGGAATTGAACGAGAAATTAAATGTATCATCATCGCCGCACATCCGTGACAAGGCCAAAAGCAGCAATATTATGCTCATGGTCATCATCGGACTTCTCCCTGCAACTCTGTTTGGAATCTGGAATTTCCGTCATGAGAACGCATGGATACTTGTTGTCGTCACAACTGCTGCGGCTGTTTTATCTGAGTATATCTGGGAAAAGTTAATGCATAAGCCAATCACGATCAAAGACTGCAGTGCAGCCGTGACCGGACTTCTGCTTGCTCTGAACCTCCCGCCCACACTTCCCTGGTGGATGGGTGTCGTCGGAGCAGTATTTGCGATCATAGTAGTTAAACAGCTTTTCGGCGGACTGGGACAGAACTTCATGAACCCGGCGCTTGCAGCACGCTGTTTCCTCCTGATCTGTTTTACCGGGCAGATGACATATTTCGTCTATGACGGAGTGACCGGTGCAACACCTCTTGCCAATCTGAAGGCAGGAGAAGCAGTCAACACAATGGATATGCTGCTCGGCTTCACACGAGGTACGATCGGAGAGACATCTGTCATCGCCATCATGATCGGAGCGATGTTTCTGATTTTGATGGGAGTGATCGATCTACGCATCCCGGGATCGTATATTGTATCTTTTGTTGTATTTATCGTACTGTTCGGGGGACACGGGCTTGACGCACAGTATATTACTGCACATTTGTGCGGCGGCGGTCTGATGCTCGGTGCATGGTTCATGGCGACAGATTATGTAACTTCTCCGATCACGAGCAGCGGGAAGATCATATACGGAATATGCATGGGACTTCTGACCGGACTATTCCGTCTCTTCGGCGGTTCAGCGGAAGGTGTATCTTATGCGATCATTATCAGTAACCTTTTAGTTCCACTGATCGAAAAGGTTACTCTTCCAAAACCATTTGGTAAAGGAGGAGAGAAGTAATGAATAAGATAGTCAAAAACACGATGATCCTGACAGCGATCACAGTCGTATCCGGACTTCTTCTGGGTGTCGTATACGATATTACAAAGGAACCCATCGCTCAGGCACAGGAAAATACAAAACAGGAGGCATACAGGGCGGTTCTCTCCGATGCTTCTTCATTCGAAGCTGTTGATTTTGATGCGAACAGCGCTTCTTCACTGCTCTCGGAAAATGGATACACTTCCGATGAGATCACCGAGGTAGTTGAAGGGACAGACGACAGCGGTGAAACTGTCGGATATGTTATCAGTGTCCAGTCCAGTGAAGCGTATGATGGCACTCTGGAGTTATCTGTAGGTATCGCCACAGACGGCACTGTAAAAGGTGTGGAAATGCTAGATATCAGTGAAACAGCTGGTCTCGGTATGAAAGCGGATGAGGCAGAATTCAAAGATCAGTTTAAAGATAAAAACGTAGAGAAATTTACCTATACTAAGACCGGTGAAGATGGCGACGATATGATCGACGCTATCAGCGGCGCTACGATCACAACAAACGCCGTTACCAATGCCGTGGATTCCGCGCTTGTTTATTATCAGAATGAATTAGGCGGCAGCCAGTTAGGAGGCGAAGTCAATGAATAAATGTACAGAACGTATTTTTAACGGACTTGTAAAAGAAAACCCGACATTCGTCCTCATGCTCGGAATGTGTCCGACTCTGGCGGTCACCACATCCGCCACCAACGGTATCGGGATGGGACTTTCTACAACAGCTGTGCTGATCATGTCAAACATGCTGATCTCCATGCTGAGAAAGATCATTCCGGATTCTGTGAGAATGCCGGCATTTATTGTAGTTGTTGCATCTTTCGTGACGATTGTGGATTTCCTTTTGGAAGGATTCGTCCCGAGTCTGTATGACTCTCTTGGACTTTATATACCGCTGATCGTGGTGAACTGTATCATCCTTGGTCGTGCGGAAAGTTATGCATCAAAGAACCCTGTACTCCCGTCTATTTTCGACGGTGTTGGTATGGGACTTGGATTTACAGTGGGGCTGACATGTATCGGTATCGTAAGAGAACTGATCGGCGCAGGCCAGATCTTCGGATTTCAGGTTATGCCGGACTCCTATGAACCATTTACGATCTTCATCCTTGCTCCGGGTGCATTCTTTGTACTTGCCTGTCTGGTCGCTCTTCAGAACAAAGTGAAGAAGAATCTGGCAAAGAAGGGCAAGGAGGTTCCGAAAACTGCGGGCTGCGGCGAGGGATGTGCCTCCTGTGCAAGCAAAGGGATCTGCGGAGGACACCTGTCAGGCTCAGAAACAGTTTCTGAAATGTCTGCCTTAAAAAAAGATGCAGATAAAACGAATGAACAGGAGGGAGTATAAATGCAGGAATTACTTTTGATCGCAGTCGGTTCTGCGTTCGTTAATAACGTTGTACTCAGCCAGTTCCTCGGGATCTGTCCATTCCTGGGAGTTTCTAAAAATGTTAAGACAGCTGCTGGAATGGGCGGCGCCGTAGTATTCGTCATCACGATTGCATCTTTTGTGACCGGGTTGATCTATAAATTCATTCTCGGCAATCCGAATATTATGGGTGGAGAGCTTGAATATCTGAACACGATCGTGTTCATCCTTGTCATCGCGGCACTGGTACAGTTTGTCGAAATGTTTTTAAAGAAATCCATACCGTCTCTCTACAATGCACTCGGTGTCTATCTGCCGCTCATCACAACAAACTGTGCTGTTCTCGGTGTTGCATTGACAAATGTAGAGAGTGGCTACGGACTTCTGACTGGTGTTGTAAACGGATTTGCAACCGCAGCCGGATTCCTTGTTTCCATCGTACTTATGGCAGGTATCCGTGAAAAGACAGAGCACAATGATGTACCGGAATCCTTTAAAGGAACTCCGATCGTACTCGTGACAGCAGGTCTGATGGCGATTGCATTCTTCGGATTCTCAGGATTGATATAGGAGGGAAGATGATATGAGTATAATGGGAATTATTCTGGCCGTCGTCGTAGTCGGCGCTACAGGACTGTTCATCGGCATCTTCCTCGGAGTATCCGACAAAGCATTTGCTGTAGAGACAGATGAGAGAGAAGATGCTATCCTGGAAGTACTGCCGGGAAATAACTGCGGCGGATGCGGTTATGCCGGATGTTCCGGCCTTGCCGCGGCAATCGTGGCCGGTGAAGCCGAAGTCGGCGGATGCCCGGTAGGCGGTGCCCCTGTAGCTGAGAAAATCGGCGCGATCATGGGCGTAGATGCAGGAGAGCAGGAGAGGGAAGTCGCATTTGTAAAATGCGGCGGTACCTGTGAAAAGGCAAAGACAGAATATGAATATTATGGGATCAAGGACTGCGTCATGGCAAGCCAGATGCAGGACGGCGGTGCAAAGGGCTGTGCATACGGATGCCTCGGTTATGGCTCCTGCGTGGCTGCCTGCCCCTTTGACGCGATCCACATCGTAGACGGTATTGCCGTCGTAGACAAAGAAGCATGCAAGGCCTGCGGTAAATGTGTAGCTGCCTGTCCGAAACATCTGATCGAACTGATCCCGTACAAACAGCAGACATTCGTTCAGTGTAATTCTAATGAAAAAGGTAAAGCACTGATGGATGTATGCCAGGTGGGATGTATCGGCTGTCGGCTCTGTGAAAAGAACTGTGAAGCAGGCGCTATTACGGTAAGCAACTTCCTTGCACACATCGATGCAGATAAATGTACGAACTGCGGCATGTGCGCAGAGAAATGCCCGAGGAAGATCATTAAGATATAAATTCGTGTTTCTCGGACTGAATACCGATGATATAAAGTCCGAAAACGGACGGAAGATGAAGCACTGAAATACTTTTTTGAGAGGACCGGCATGTGCTTCGGGCTCCGCTCCGTAATTCGGGAAAAATTAAAGGCTCTGAAAGTTGATTAAAAGCAAAGCCTAAAAATGGAGAACTCGGCTTCGCCTCAAACACTCCATTTTCAGGCTTAACATCATCTTCCGGAGCCTTAACTTTTTCCATCGAATTACTTCGAAGTCGCCTTCCTCGCATACCGGTCCTCTCTTTTTAAGTCTTCCCACGCCTCATCTCCGTCCCTTTTCTACTTTATCACATTCGGCAGTCACTCCGAAAAAACTGAAAGTCAAAGAAATCGGTTGAAACAGGAACGCAGTCGATAAAGTTCCTCTTTCGACCAGTTTTATTCTAATTCCGTGATTATCGGGGAGACACTTCTAATCGGATGAACACAGAAAATCAGTCGGATACAGCCCTTTTGATGAACCTTTCGG
>DWWO01000011.1 GCA_019119675.1 Candidatus Mediterraneibacter faecipullorum
AATCTCCTTGTCAATATTGTTTTCCTCAAAATAGTTTCTTACAATTTCTACAGACATAATTATAACTACTTCCTTTGTTTCATTTTATCCAATTATAACAGGTATCGGACAACTTTGGTAGCATCGGTTTACATGACATGAGTGTCATGCTAGAATAAGGTTGTATTGAATTATCGCAGCCATAAGGCATTATATGAAAAATGAAAAGAAATATCAGAAGAAAAAGCAGTTTCATAATTCCGAAACTGCGCATCCTAACAGGAAAACCGGGGATCACGCTCGTATCTGTTAAAACACAGTATGTTATTTCAAAAGTCACCTCGCATGGAGCCAGACTTGACGTTCTTGCAGAAGATGCAGAGAAAACGCTCTATCATCTTGAAATCGAGGGAGCGGATGTGACAGATCATGCGCGAAGGACCAGATTTTACGGATCACTGACTGATGGAGAGGTTCTGAGAAAAGGGAAAGACTACAGTGAATTGCCGGAGAGATACATTTTCTACATCAGCAGAAAAGACATTTGGAAAGGTGGCTGTACTGTTTACGAGGAAGAAAAGCGATTCCGGAAGAGCGGACAGATGTATACGGACGGTGCCCATCTTATCTATGTGAATACAGAAATAGACGACAGGAGCAGAATAGCAAAATTAATGAAATATTTTAAAACCGCAGATCCTTTCGATGACAGTGAGGGAGAGTTGTCGAAGCAGGTGCGTTCTTAAAGACTGAGGAGGTATAGAGATTATGTGTGAGATTATGGAAAGAATCAGAGAAGAGGGAAAAATAGAAGGAAGACGCGAGGGTATACGTGAAGGAATACGTGAGGGAAAGAAGTCCGGACTGCGTGAAGGCAGGAAATCAGGCCGCCTTGAAAGCAGCAGGAAGGCAGCGGTTAATCTGGATCAGATGGGAATGCCGCCTGAAACGATCGCACGCGCGGTGGAGGAAGATGTCACTGTGGTGAAACAGTGGCTGAAAGCGGCAAAAAAGTGAAATTCAACCACCGGTATGGTTACTTTTTGCATGCAGGGATGTATATTAGAGGCAGGAAGATAAGTGTAACTTCCTGCCTTTTTACATACCTGAAATTGTGTGGACAGGAATGTGATAAGAAATGGAAAAACGGATTTATAACATAGCTAGGGAGGGGCGCAGATGAATCAGGAAAAAACAGGGGCTTTCATCGCCAAAAGAAGAAAGGAACTGAATCTTACACAGAAAGAAATGGCAGACAAACTCGGTATCACGGATCGTGCCGTATCAAAGTGGGAGAATGGACGATGTATGCCTGACCTGTCGATGCTGCAGCCCTTGAGCAGAATACTAAAGGTCAGTGTCAATGATCTTCTCAGCGGGGAGATCATTTCAGAGGAAGAATACAGAAAAAAGAGTGAGTCGAATCTTATCAGTATAGTAGACTTAAATATGCTGAAAAGTTTTAGATATGCATATTTCTGGTTTTACATGCTGGCGGTTTTACTTCTGATTTATTGCCTAGTAAAAAATATAGAGTCTTCCGGTGTTCTTGCGCTTATTCTTGCATATAGCACGGCAATGCATTATTACAGATATCGGATGAAAAGAGATGTTCTGTCAGCAATTATCATAGCAGGCGGGATTCTTGGTACGGTTACAAGTCTTATCGGGTTTATTGTACGGACATGGTAGAGTATTGGATTCAGTTTGCTTTGGATTGAAGTATATGGTACCCTGCCAGATAGGATATATAATTTCTACTGTTCCAGATACCGTACGACGAGAAGTCAACAATTACTTGCATTCGGGATCGTGTGGGTGCTGACGGCGGTGATCAACCTTATTGCATTTTTTATGAGGACGTGGTAACATTACTTTCGGACAATCGAATCAAAGATCACACGAAAGAAGTTTTACCGGGCGGGGAGCGCCGTTCCGGGTTTTTGTGCGATATGCCCGGCAAGCGGCCGCCATGCTTGCATGAGCGGGTCTCCGCTCCGCTGCGGTCCGTGCTGGACGCGTGTCACTGGCACGCAGCACCATTTGCCGGGCAACGGACAGCGAACGGTTTGACCGTGAGCTGCCCGTAGCATCGCGCAGATCGTATAGGGGAAATCCATCCCCCTATACGATTGTACGCGATACGAAAACACTATGCGAGGGAATCCGTGTTCCGGAGTGAGAGGATGCCAGTAAGCATCGACCGTCATGTGTACAGGAGGGAAAGACATGAAAAATGTCAACGTAAGGAAACTTGCCCTTGCGGGGATACTGGTAGCGGTCGGTATCGTATGCTCGCCGCTGTCGATCCCGGTAGGAGCATCCAAATGCGCTCCGGTCCAGCACTTTATCAACATTCTCGGAGGAGTGTTCTTAGGACCAGGCTATGCGGTGGGTATGGCGTTTGTGACCAGCCTTTTAAGAAATCTGATGGGAACCGGCACACTGCTCGCATTTCCGGGCTCTATGTGCGGAGCTCTTTTGTGCGGCTTACTGTATAAGTACGGAAAACACCTTCCGTTCGCTTATGCGGGAGAGTTGTTCGGAACATCAGTTATCGGCGGTCTTTTAAGCTATCCGATCGCAACACTGATCATGGGAAGTGAGAGCGCAGTATTTGGCTTTGTCATTCCATTCTTCGTCTCGAGCTGTGGAGGCACCATCATAGCGGCGGTGCTCGTGACAGCGATGAAGAAGATGAAAGTGTTTGATGTCTATCTGGGAAATCTGGATGCAGAACCCCAGAAAATAAAGCACTGATGCAGCATATTTGCAGGGAGATATAACAGTCCAGCCCATTCCTGATGGATGAACTGTTAAAAGAAGATTGTCTGAAACACATATGAAAAAACGGGGAGCTTGCGTATCAAGCAGGCTGAGAGGAAGATGAATCGCTTCGACCCGCCACCTGATTTGGGTAATGCCAACGTAGGGAACATAGATAAACTACTGATGCGGGCGTACCTTTTTTCAGGGCTTCCCGTTTTTTTATTGCTTTTTTTGAAAAATGAATTACAGAAAAGGTGGACATACGATGAGAGAATATCTGGAAAATGTAAGAAATACAGTACCGCTGGTACATAATATTACAAACTACGTAACTGTAAATGATGTGGCAAATGTGCTTCTGGCCTGCGGCGGCAGTCCGATCATGTCCGACGAGGCAGAGGATGTAGAAGATATCACGTCTGTCTGCGGCGGTCTTAACATCAACATCGGTACTCTCCATAAGACAAGTATCGAAGGAATGTTCCGCGCAGGAAAGAAAGCAAATGAACTGGGACATCCCGTACTGCTTGATCCGGTGGGCGCCGGCGCCAGCGCACTGCGCACAAATACAGCGCTGGGGTTAATGAAAGAACTGAAATTGTCTGTGATCCGCGGAAATATATCCGAGATCAAGACGCTTGCTCTCGGAAGCGGTACCACAAAGGGCGTGGATGCTGACGTGGCAGATGCGGTGACGGAAGAAAGTCTTGATGAGGCAGTGGCATTTGTAAAGAAATTTGCGGAAGAAACAGGGACGATCATTGCAGTGACCGGAGCCATCGATCTTGTATCCGACGGCAAGACCTGTTATGTGATCCGCAACGGAAGACCGGAGATGGGAAAAATCACCGGAACCGGATGCCAGCTTTCCGGAATGATGACAGCTTATGTGACGGCAAATCCGGACCACCCGCTGGAGGCAGCAGCAGCGGCTGTCTGTGTGATGGGACTGGCAGGAGAAATCGGGTGGAGCCGGATGCAGGAGGGAGATGGAAACGCTACATACCGTAACCGGATCATTGACGCCATCTACAACATGACGGGCGAAGAACTTGAGAAAGGAGCAAAATATGAGATCAGATAATCATGGTAACTGTAAAAAAGAGGATCTGCTCCTCTACGCAGTCACAGACCGCAGCTGGCTAAACGGGGAGACCCTTTATGCCCAGGTAGAGAAGGCATTAAAAGGTGGTGTGACCTTCGTACAGCTCAGAGAAAAAAATCTGGACGAGGTTTCATTTCTCGAGGAGGCGAAAGAGATCCAGAAGCTGTGTGCTCAGTACCATGTACCGTTTGTGATCAACGACAATGTAGAGATTGCAGCTCAGATCAACGCAGACGGCGTTCATGTGGGACAGAGTGATATGGAAGCCGGAGATGTGAGGAAGAAGCTGGGACCGGACAAAATCATCGGTGTGTCCGCCCAGACGGTGGAACAAGCATTAAAGGCGCAGTCACACGGAGCAGACTACCTTGGTGTGGGAGCGGTATTCCCAACGGGCTCCAAAGCTGATGCGGTGGAAGTAAGCCATGAGACGGTAAAGGCAATCTGCGAAGCCGTGGATATCCCGGTCATTGCCATTGGTGGGATCACAGCGGAAAATGTGGCAGAACTTGCCGGAACGGGCATCTGTGGTATCGCAGTGATCAGCGCTGTCTTTGCACAGAAAGATATTAAGGGAGCAGCGCAGCATCTGAAAAGCCATACAGAAGAGATGCTGAAAGTACAGCAGTGAAGTGAAATTCAGCAGGCTGACTGCAAAAAAAGGAGGATTCGGGAAGATGATCCGTGGAGTGATTTTCGACGTGGACGGGGTGTTGTTAAATTCCATGCCTGTCTGGGAAAACTTAGGAGAACTTTATCTGAACAGACTGGGGATCGAGGCAGAGAAAGGACTTGGGGATACATTGTTTACCATGAGCCTTGAAGAGGGAGCAGATTATCTGATTTCCCGCTATAACCTGGAAAAGACGCCGGAGGAGATCATAAAGGGCCTGAACCGGGAGGTACAGGACTTCTATGAGAACAGGGTTCCCCTGAAGGAGGGCGTCAGGCAGTATCTTCAGGAATTCCGGGAAAGGAAGATCCCTATGGCGATCGCTACTTCCGGTGACAGGAAGAACGCGGAAGCTGCATTGAAAAGGCTGAAAGTCTTTTCGTATTTTCAGGGGATCTTTACCTGTTCTGAAATCGGCAGCAGCAAGAGTCAGCCTGATATCTATTATGCCGCAGCACTCCAGCTTGATACGGAACCTTCCGAGACATGGGTTTTTGAAGATGCGCTCCATGCGCTTCAGACCGCTAAGAAGGCAGGATTTAAAACAGCCGGAGTCTACGATAAGGCCAGCGACCGTAATCTTGCCGATATCTGGAACACGGCGGATATCTATCTGCCGGAGTTCAAGGATTTTAATATATTCTGGAAAAGGGCGTCCGCATAACATAACGCACAGGACGTGCGATCTGACGAATGCGGACACTTTTCAGGATGCAGTTTACATCTGTATCCTTTCAGCGGCAGGCCGGGGGCACCACTTTCTGCCGCTATATAAAATTAATGCTGAGTGTGCGGGACCGGAAAAGCCGGAAGAGGCACAGTAACAAAAGAGGAAAGGATGAGGAAAATGAGAACAGCATTAACAATCGCTGGAAGTGACTCCAGCGGAGGCGCCGGAATTCAGGCAGATATCAAGACAATGACTGCGAATGGTGTGTTTGCCATGAGCGCGATCACTGCACTGACTGCACAGAATACGACCGGCGTAGCAGGAATTATGGAGGCATCTCCTGAATTTCTAAAACAGCAGATTGACTGTATTTTTACGGATATCCGTCCGGATGCGGTCAAGATCGGAATGGTATCATCAGCGGAGCTGATCATTGCCATAGCAGAGAAACTTGCAGAATATCAGGCGGAGAATATCGTAGTGGATCCGGTTATGGTGGCTACCAGCGGGGCAAAGCTGATCAGCGATGACGCGATAGATACGTTGAAGGAAAGGCTGCTCCCCATGGCGGATATTCTGACGCCCAACATTCCGGAGTCGGAAGTGCTCTCAGGCATGGAAATCAGAACCGAAGAAGATATGATAAAAGCTGCAGAGAAGATCAGTGAAAACTATCACTGTGCCGTCCTGTTAAAAGGCGGACATCAGTTAAATGACGCCAATGATCTGCTCTACAGAAAGGGAAGCTACCGCTGGTTCTACGGAAAGCGCATTGACAATCCGAATACCCACGGAACAGGATGCACCCTGTCCAGCGCTATTGCTTCTAATCTGGCGAAAGGATTCGATATGGATACATCCGTAGAGAGGGCGAAAGCGTATATCTCCGGTGCGCTGGGTGCCATGCTTGATCTGGGAAAAGGCAGCGGCCCGATGAACCATGCCTTTGACATTACAGGGGAATATGTAAAGACTCCGGAAGATATAGCTAAAGGAACACCGGAAAATACAGTGACGGAAAGTGCAATGACAGGAACAGATATGCCTTCTGCAGGAAAGGAGACAGTCTGACATGGAAACAAAACGTACTTCAGTATATGAAAACAGCCTGATCTGGTTCGGTGCGGGTGTATCCATTGCAGAGATCCTGACCGGAACATATCTTGCCCCTCTTGGATTTCAGAGAGGCCTTGCGGCGGTCATCATCGGACATATCATCGGATGCTGTATGATGTTCTTCGCAGGTCTGATCGGCGCGAGAATGAGAAAGAGCGCCATGGAGACAGTGAAAATGAGTTTCGGGCAGAAAGGCGGTCTGCTTTTTGCCGTACTCAATGTCCTCCAGCTTGTCGGTTGGACAGCCATCATGATCTATGACGGAGCTCTTGCCGCAAATGGTATCTTCCACACCGGAGCCTGGGTGTGGTGCATTGTGATAGGCGCACTGATCGTCCTCTGGATCGCAGTCGGAGTGACGAACCTTGGCAAGATTAATACGATTGCTATGGCGGCACTCTTTATCCTGACGATCCTGCTGTGCAGGGTTATCTTCTTCGGCGGTTCGGACGCAGGCATGGAGCTGAGCAGTGACGCTATGAGTTTCGGCGCGGCGGTAGAACTGTCCGTGGCAATGCCGCTCTCCTGGCTGCCTGTTATAAGTGACTATACAAGAGAGGCGGAAAAACCGGTGAAAGCAACGGCGGCAAGCGTGATCGTCTACGGACTGGTGAGCTGCTGGATGTATGTGATCGGTATGGGAGCAGCCATCTATACCGGCGAGACAGATATCGCCGTGATCATGGCCAAGGCAGGTCTGGGAATCGCGGCACTCCTGATTGTGATCTTCTCCACTGTCACGACTACGTTCCTTGATGCATATTCAGCGGGCGTGTCATCCGAGTCCATATTTGCGAAACTGAAAGGAAACCATGCAGGTATCGTGGTGACAGTCATCGGTACGATCGCGGCCATCATTTTCCCGATGGATGATATCACGGATTTTCTCTATCTTATCGGTTCCGTGTTCGCTCCTATGATCGCGGTGCAGATCGCGGATGTGTTCATCCTGAGAAAAGAAAAGAAGCTTACAGATTTCGACTGGAAGAATCTGATCATCTGGCTGATCGGATTTATCGTCTATCGGTGGTTCATGACGATCGATATACCGGTGGGCAATACACTGCCGGATATGGCGGTTGTGATCGTGCTCTGTCTGATCGTGGGAGGAGTATCTGCGAAAATCTCCGACAGGAAAGTATAAAGGGCTGATCAGGGAGATACGCCGCCGGTAACGTTTTCTTGTTCCGGCAGAAACGGCAGCGACGGTGTTTCCCGGATAAACTGTTTCGGCGTCATGCCGTACTTTTTCTTAAATTCCCGATAGAAATACGACAGGTTGGAAAAACCGCATGACATAGAAACATCAAGTACGGACTGGCCGCCCTGCGCTAAGCGCGAGGCGGCTTTTTCCAGCCTCAGATTCTTGATGTATTCCAGACATGATACGCCGATGTATTTCTTGAAAAAGCGCATAAAATGATATTCGCTGAAAAAGCACAGGCGCGAAAGCTGGGGAATCGTCAGCTCTTCTGCGTAGTGTTCTCCGATATATTCGAGGACCAGCTTAAGTTTGGCGGTGTGTTCATCTTCAAGCTGCGGCCGGATATTCTCTGTCTGCCTGTAGGGCAGCAGGAGTGCTATGGAACAGAGCAGCAGAGCTTTGAGCATCATTTCGTAGCCGGGATGCATTTCAGTGTATGACTGTTCTGTTTCATGAAAGACCTCCAGAAGTTTAGGATAGACGGGATGGCCTTTTTTTATGATATATGGGAGCATCAGTGTATGCCGGCTGATCGGGTTTAAGTATTTTACAGCGCATATATCAGCAGAATCTGCATTCAGATAATCCATGTGAAAGACATAAGTCGTAGATGTCATTTCCGTGCCCGGTTCTATGCTGATGGAATGGAGTTCGGCAGGGGGGATGAACAGGAGATCGCCGGTCTGTGCCTTGTAATTTTCAAGATGTATATGATAGGTACAGGTCCCTTCCGTGATCAGTGTCAGCTCTGCTTCCTCATGCCAGTGAGCCGTGACAGCCGGGTAGAGATCCGAGAGTTTTGTGATGTAT
Source organism: Candidatus Mediterraneibacter faecipullorum (assembly GCA_019119675.1). Classification (GTDB taxonomy): domain Bacteria; phylum Bacillota; class Clostridia; order Lachnospirales; family Lachnospiraceae; genus Mediterraneibacter; species Mediterraneibacter faecipullorum. Next base: position 8,327 of record DWWO01000011.1, read on the forward strand.
CTTTTCAGCGGAAACATCTTTTCACCGTGCTGTGCGTTCTCTTTTTGTGCCGGTGACAGATCAAAAGCAGATTTCATAAAACCACCCTCCTAAAAAGCAGAATTGTGTCATTAATTCAAATGATTGTGCAAGATTTCTCTTCTCTTTAAGCATATAATAACAGCATCATACAAGAAACGCAAGATACCATACCAAAAGAGAGGAGTGTATTTCTATGAAAAGGAAATGGTGGCATGACAAGACAGCATATCAGATCTACCCGAAGAGTTTTCTCGATACGAACGGTGACGGGATCGGAGATCTTAAGGGGATCATCTCAAAGTTAGATTATCTCAAAGATCTGGGAATTGACATTATCTGGCTTTCCCCTGTGTATCAGTCCCCGTTTGTGGACCAGGGATATGATATATCCGATTATTACAAGATCGCAGAAGAATTCGGCACGATGGAGGAGTTCGACGAGCTGCTCGCTGAGACGAAGAAGCGCGGCATGTATGTCCTGATGGATCTGGTGATAAACCACTGTTCTGACAAGCATGAGTGGTTTCAGAGGGCGCTGAAAGATCCGTACGGGAAATATGCGGGATATTTTCATTTTGTAAAAGGGAAAGACGGCAAGGAGCCGAGCAATTACCGTTCCTATTTCGGCGGAAGCGCATGGGAGCCGGTGCCGGGGACGGATCTGTATTATCTGCATATGTTTGCAAAAGAACAGCCGGATCTCAACTGGGAGAACCCGGAATTGAGACAGGAAATCTATAAGATGATCAACTGGTGGCTTGACAAAGGGCTGGCAGGATTCCGCATCGACGCGATCATCAATATCAAGAAAGATCTGAGCTTCCCGTCCTTTGAGCCGGACGGTCCGGACGGACTGGCTTCCTGTGTGAAGATGGTAGAGGAGGTACAGGGAGTCGGAGATTATTTTGAAGATATAAAGAAAAATACATTCGAGAAATATGATGCATTTACAGTTGCGGAAGTCTTCAATATGAAAGACGATGAGCTTGCAGAGTTCATTGGCGACGACGGACATTTTTCAACGATGTTTGATTTTAGTGCACATACGCTCGCGCAGGGAGAGAGCGGATGGAACAACAGCAGAAAGCCGTCACTTAAAGAGTGGCGTGACACTATTTTTGCTTCCCAGAAGAGGATGCAGGAAGTCGGATTCCCGGCAAATATTATTGAAAATCATGACGAGCCGAGAGGCGCGAGCCGTTTTCTTCCGGAGTATGCACAGAATGAGGCGGGCAAGAAAATGCTTGCCACAACATCCGTGTTCCTGTACGGCATTCCCTTTATCTATCAGGGACAGGAAATCGGCATGACCAACTGCAGGAGGAATGATATCTCGGAATATGATGATATCAGTACAAAGGATCAGTACCGGGAGGCCCTGGCAGCAGGCTGCAGCCGGGAGCAGGCGTTAGAGTACTGCTATGAGAACAGCAGAGATAATGCAAGGACGCCTATGCAGTGGAGTGACAAAAAAGGGGCAGGATTTACAGCCGGGACCCCGTGGCTTGCCCTTAACCCGAATTATACACAGATCAATGTAGAGGAACAGGCAGATCGTCCGGATTCTGTACTGACCTACTATAAAAAACTTCTTGCACTGAAAAAATCTCCGGAATATAAGGAGACATTTACGTATGGAAGATTTGTTCCGGATTATGAAAATAAAGACGGTATCTTCGCTTATCACAGAATTTCCGGGAAAGACACGGCAAAAGCCGGTGTGCACGGAACGGAAGCAGTGGATGGAGAGAAAGATGCATCTCAGGATATCCTCATTGCAGCAAATTACGGTACAGAGCCGTGTACATTGAAACTGGCCGGCCGGTCAGGAAGAGTGCTCCTGTCCAATGCGGGAAAAGAAGAGAAAGGGACCCGTGAGATCACAGAAGCAGGTAGTATTACTCTTGAAAGCTGTGAGGCTGCAGTGATCTTACAATAAATATTATCTTGTTATTTCTCCGTACTTCTTATACAATAGTAGACAAATGCAAGTGTCGGAGCGAAGGGAGCGGCTGCGTATGCGGCCGCTCTTTCCACGGTACGGTCAATTTAAGGTAAGGAATGGAGAATAAAAATTATGGATGGTTCTATGTTTATCGGAACATGGTGGGCACTGATCCCGCCCCTTCTGGCGATCATTCTCGCTTTTGTAACAAAAGAAGTGTACAGTTCACTTTTTCTGGGAGTAGCTGTGGGCGCCGTGCTCTATAGCGGGTTTCAGCCGTGGGAGTCGTTTGTGAATTTCTTTGAGATCATGAAGGACAGTATGAATCTGAATATTCTGATCTTCGACGTTTTGCTCGGCATGATCATTGTGCTGATGGCAAAGACCGGGGGATCGGCTGCTTACGGAAAATGGGCAGGGACTAAGATCAAGTCAAAGAAGAGCGCGCTTCTTGCGACTACAGGTCTGGGAATCCTGATCTTTGTGGATGATTATTTCAACTGCCTGACTGTAGGGTCGGTCATGCGTCCTGTGACGGACCGCTACAAAGTGTCCAGGGCCAAACTTGCATATATCATTGACTCCACCGCAGCTCCGGTGTGTATCATCGCACCCATCTCAAGCTGGGCGGCGGCTGTGAATTCCTATGTGCCGGAAGATGCGGGGATCACCGGTTTTCAGCTCTTCCTGCGGACGATACCGTACAACCTGTATGCGATCCTTACGCTGTTCATGGTGGTCTTCGTCACCGTGACGGCATTTGATTTTGGGTTGATGAAAAAACATGAGGATAATGCCGCAAAAGGCGATCTTTTTACAAGTGGTGCGGAAGAATTTGAACAGATATCAGAAGACGAAGTGAACCCGAACGGAAAAGTGATCGATCTTGTTCTTCCTGTTGCCGTACTGATCGTGTCGGCCATTGGAGCGATGATCTATACGGGATATCTGGGAGGGGCTACAGATGTGATCACGGCATTTTCCGGATGTGATGCGGAGACAAGCCTGATCTTTGCAACGATGATCACTATCTTCTTCATGCTCATCCTGTACCTGCCGAGAAAAGTTGTGACGTTCAAAGGCTTTATGGACAGTCTTGCAGAGGGCTTCAAGCTGATGGTGCCGGCGGTGACGATACTGATTTTTGCATGGTCCCTGAAAGGAGTGGGCGATGCGCTTGGTCTGGCGGACTTTGTGGGCCATATCGTAGGAGACAATGCATCTGCCAGCATATTTATCCCTGTTGTGATGTTTGCGGCTGCAGTATTCCTTTCGTTTTCAACCGGAACGTCGTGGGGGACATTTGCGATCCTTGTGCCTATCGCGACGGCTATGTTCTCCGGCGGTGCGGATCTGGAGATGATGGTGATCTCTGTATCGTCAGTCCTTGCAGGGGCTGTGTGCGGGGACCATATATCGCCGATCTCCGATACTACGGTCATGTCCTCGGCGGGAGCCCAGAGTAATCATATTAATCATGTATCCACGCAGATGCAGTACGCGGCAGTTGTGGCTGCAGTCTGCCTTGTGGGATATGTGATCGCCGGAATCGTGCATATATGGTGGGTCGTTCTCGGCATCAGCCTGCTCCTTCTCACAGGTGTGCTCCTGGTGATCCGTAAAATGACAGGGACAAAGCAGGATGGCAGGAAATGAAGAAGATAGGAAAGAAAGTTATCATCCAGGCACCATATATCGATCAGAGCGTGCGGTATCCTACCGGATGCGAGAGTGTCTCCGCCGTGATGCTGCTTCAGTATCTTGGAATCGATATTACCGTGGATGGATTTATTGAAACATATCTTGAAAAACGGGATTTCGAAGAGAGAGACGGAGTCCTTTTCGGTCCGGACCCGCGAAAATATTTCTGCGGGAGCCCGTATGATGAAGATGCATTCGGCTGTTATGCCCCGGTGATCGTAAATGCCCTTGAAAAGGTGTTTTTAGATGTGGACTCAGGAAAGTGCAGTACAAAGCATGAGACAGCGGCATACCGGGCGGTTGATGAGACCGGCACGCCGCTGGAGGAACTTCTGATAAAGTATATCGATCACGGAATGCCGGTGATCTGCTGGGCATGCATTGATATGCGTGAACCGGTCACCGGTCCGCAGTGGCACTTTTTTGAGACTGCAGCAGGCCGGACTCCGGACGGGATCTTTACCTGGATATCCAATGAACACTGCATGCTGCTGGTGGGATATGATGAAGAGAATTATTATTTCAACGACCCGCATAACGGGAACGGGCTGACCGGATATCCGCGGGAAATTACAGAAAAACGCCACCGCGCGCAGTATATGCAGGCGGTGGGCGTTATAAAAGCAATATAGATAACAGTTCACACGCCAGGGATGGCGCGCTGAACTGTTTTTAATGTACAGTTTTCTTTGTAAGCAGTTCATGCATTACGATCATGAGAATGAGCAGCACCATCAGATAAACTGGAAATAAGGTGATACTGATATGGTTGGCGATCAGCCCGAACAGAGGCGGCATGAGGCAGGTACCGATATAAGCGCTTGCCATCTGTACGCCGATAATGGCCTGCGAGCGTTCTGCACCGAAGTGGTCCGGTGTGGAGTGGATGATGCACGGATACACAGGCGCGCATCCCAGCCCGATCATGATCAGACCTGCAAGGGAGATGATGTCCGGACCGGGCAGAAGCATGACAACAATGCCGGCTGCAATGATCGCCTGTCCCAGACGGATCATCTGTACATCATTTAGTTTCATTGTGACAAAACCACTGATCGCGCGGCCTACAGTGATTCCGATAAAGAACATACCTGCAAAGCGTGCGGCGGTTTCTGCGGGAATCCCTTTAAACAGATTGAGATAACTGCTGGCCCACAGGCTGGCAGTCTGCTCGATGGCACAGTAGCAGAAAAAGCAGAGCATGACCTCTTTCGCTCCGGGAATCCGTATGATCTCTGCGAGGGTGAGCGGTTTACTGCGCGTATCTTTTGGTGCATCATCCGACGTCTGTACTCCGGTCCTGTTTTTCTGTTTAGTCCAGAGTGGAAGGCTGAAAATCAGGAATGCTGTCAGTACGATCTGAAGCACGCTGATATAGAGGTAACCGGAATTCCATGTCTTTCCTCCGGAAAGTGCAAATCCCATGATGTAAGGTCCGAGAGTTGCGCCAACACCCCACATACAGTGGAGCCAGCTCATGTGATGGCTTTTATAGTGCAGCGCTACATAGTTATTCAGAGCTGCATCCACGCTGCCGGCGCCCAGCCCGTATGGGACAGCCCAGAGGCAGAGTATCCAGAAAGAGTGGGTAAAGGAAAATCCCAGCAGGGCAGCGGCAGTCATCGCCACACTGATGGCCGTGACTTTTCCGGTGCCCAGTTTCCGCGTCATCCGGTCGCTCTGCAGACTGGATATAATGGTGCCCAGCGAAATGATCATGGATATGATCCCTGCATAAGAGACGGGAACATTAAATTCCGTGTACATCGTAGGCCACGCGGAACCCAGCAGGGCGTCCGGAAGCCCGAGGCTGATAAAAGCCAGATATATGATCGCGAGTAATAAGTGTGTCATGTTGATTTCTCCTTTGATGTAATAAACTGATAACATTATACCGGCATATATCCGGAATTGCTTGCAGTATTCTGCATGATTATAACACAATCGTGCCAGTCGGGGGCTGCTCCTGTTCCTGACAGAAAAAAGACAGCAATATGAAGACAGGAAAGCAGACAGAAAAATTCCCTCAGCCATCTGGAGTGACTGAGGGAAAGTGAACGCGCAGATTAGTCCGTGTTCCAAAATAAACGGAATGCCGGAGCCCCGGTTCCGTTTTCCTCTCCGAAATATTACAGCAGATTGATGCCGTGAGCAAGCGCCTCTTCTGTCACATCGTCCGGCCAGAGGGAAGACTGCACCTCTCCGATATGAGCTTTTCTCAGGTAATACATGCAGATGCGCGACTGTCCGATGCCGCCTCCTACTGTGTAGGGCAGCTCCTGGTCCAGCAGTGATTTCTGGAACGGCAGTTCCGCACGTTCTTCACAGCCCGCGATTTTAAGCTGGCTCTTAAGAGACTCCTCGTCTACGCGGATACCCATGGAAGAGAGCTCCAGCCCCATGTCGAGCACCGGATAATACACGATAATATCTCCGTTTAATTCCCAGTCGTCATAGTCCGGCGCACGGCCGTCGTGTTTTTCACCTGAGGCAAGGATCTTGCCGATCTGTGAGATAAATACGGCGCCTTTTTCCTTTGCAATCTTATGCTCCCGCTCTTTCGGGGTGCAGTCCGGATACATATCTTCGAGTTCCTGGGAAGTGATGAAGAAGATATCGTCCGGCAGGAGCGGTTCAATATAGTTGTATCTTCTGGATATGTAATCTTCAGTGTCTTTCAGGGCACTGTATACTTTGCGCACTGTATACTGAAGCGTCTCCATATTACGCTCTTCTTTGGAGATGATCTTCTCCCAGTCCCACTGATCCACATAGAGAGAATGAATATTGTCGGTATCCTCATCCCGGCGGATGGCGCTCATATCAGTATAGAGGCCTTCCCCCGAGTGGAAGCCATATTTCTTCAGTGCATAGCGTTTCCATTTCGCAAGAGAGTGAACGATCTCAGCTTCTGCATCGCCCTGCTCTTTAATGCCGAATGACACAGGACGCTCCACGCCGTTTAAGTTGTCGTTCATACCCGTCTCCGGGCGGACAAACAGAGGTGCGGATACACGTGTCAGGTGCAGGGACTTGGCAAGCGCCCGCTCAAAATGGTCTTTTACTTCCTTGATGGCTACCTCTGTCTCCCGGATCGTGAGAGGAGAGGAGTAGCCCTCTGGTATTTTCAGGTTTTCCATTGTTAAGACTCCTTATCATAAATTCAGTAATTTTGACATTTCCATTCTATTTTAATGGCAGCAGATATAGAAGTCAACACGAAAGAATGATTGAAAAGAATCATTATTCTTATCTGAATGAATAATATGATTAACTGAAAATAAATAAAAAATACAAATAAATTCAAAAAACTTATTGACAAAATACAAATAAAGAGTTATTATAATTTCAACAAATAAAACTGATTGAAAGTTTTATAAACCCATTGAATACCGGAATTGAGAAATGGGTAATCAGATATAGAGAAAGATCATAATGACGAGAAAGTTATGAGAGAAGCAAAATCTATATCGAAGAAAAGATTATCGAGGAACTCAAGTTCAATGGGAATTTAAGTAAAGGAGGTACGGACCACCGGGAACATAAGTTAAATCTATCAATCAAAAAGAAAGATAGAAGAAAGAGGTAAAAAGAATGATAGAAATATCAGTATGAAAGTGGATGTTGATCAAGAAGAATTGGTTGGCATCCACTTTCAGTATGTAAATAGGCCGGTTGCATCTTGTCAATAAAAGAAATCATTGATAGAATAAGTTCATGGCAAAAAGTAGTAACCAGAAAGCAAAAATTTTATATCTGATGCAGCTGTTCCTCGAAGAGACAGACGAAGAGCATCCGATCTCCCGGAAAGGACTGGAAGAGAAACTGGCAGATCTCGGAATCCATGCCGAGAGAAAAAGTCTGTATAATGATATCGAAACCCTGAAGAATTTCGGTATGGATATCTCCTATCGTAAAGAACATCCTGAGGGATATTATCTTGCAGAACGGGAGTTTGAGCTTCCGGAGCTTAAGCTTCTTGTAGATGCGGTACAGTCTTCAAGATTTATAACACAGAAGAAGTCGGATTCTCTGATCCGGAAAATTGAAAGGCTGACCAGCAGGTATGAGGCACGCAAGCTTCAGCGTCAGGTGGTCGTTGCTGACCGCATCAAAGCGATGAATGAGAGTATCTATTATAATGTAGATAAGATCCATTCGGCGATCGCATTGAACCGGCAGATTATTTTCAGGTATTTTGAGTGGACGGTTTCCAAAGAGATACGCCTGAAAAAGGGCGGGGAAAATTATCATGTAAGTCCCTGGGCCCTGACCTGGGACAGTGAGAACTATTATCTGATCGGATATGATACGGATGCGCGGATCATTAAACATTTCCGTGTGGATAAGATGCTGCACATCGAGATTACCGGACAGGAGAGAGACGGACGTGACGAATTCTCCAGATTTGATCTTGCACGGTACACAAGGCAGACATTCGGAATGTTCGGAGGTAATGAACAGACGGTCCGTATCCGGTTTCATAGCAGATTCGTGGGAGTTGTGATCGACAGGTTCGGCAAGAATGTGCCGCTTCGGCCGGATGGAGATGAACATTTTATCGCCCGTGTCGAGATTGCCGTGAGTGAACAGTTTTTCGGATGGATCACGGGTCTGGGGAGAGACGTACAGATCCTTTCGCCGCAGTCTGTTGTCGATGAGTACAGGAGTCTGCTTGAAGATTTGGGGAGAACATATAAAAATATTGATTAAGGGGCAGGGTATATTGATATGAACAGTATTATGGATGTAAATGAATTATTTGATGCAATACGTGGAATTGACCTGAACGGAGTGATCCGTGAAATCGGCAGGGACACTCATATCCTGACACAGACAGAGATAATAGCTCTGGCGGTCACGGCGGCGGTGGGACTGCTGATTTGTCTGCTGGGTCTGAAGATAATCAGGGTATGGGCGGCGCTGACCGGACTTATATTCGGGCTTGCAGTTGGAGTGACGGCAGGCGGTCTTCTGGGACTGAACGGAACGGGAGTGTTGATCACGGGTGGCGTGCTGGGGCTGATTCTCGCAGTTCTGGGAGCAGCACTTTATCGCGTCGGTGTATTTCTGACTGTGTTTGTGTTGGCAGGAAGTATCAGTACTTATCTGATCGTTCCTCAGGATTGGATCGGCGCTGCAGTCTGTCTGGCTATCGGCCTTGTGGCCGCAATCCTGGCGGTACGCTTTGTGGTTGCACTTACGATCATTGTTACTTCCGTATATGGAGCGGCGATAGCAGGAACTGCAATCTATCATCTGCTTCCGGTAACGGGAGATGTGATCCTTATCGTACTGTGCGTGGTCATCTGTATTATTGGTATTCTTGTACAGCTTCTGCTCGAATCGAGAAAACAGAAGAAGAAAAGTCTGCAGAAAGCAGCGGAGATCCGGGAAGAAAAGTCCACTGCAAACGAGGTGGAGAGAGCCCGTGCCATGATGGCTGATCTGGGTGAGATGCAGGACGGGGAAACAACAGATGACGGATCTTCATCCGAAAAATTCCAGGAAGAGGAGTTTGATGAAGAAGACAATGAAGAAGACGAGTTCGAAGAAGATGACATGACAATAATAGAGTATGATACAGAAGATTTGTCAGAAGAGAACAAAAACGGGAAGTAAAGTCCGTTTTATGACACACCTGATCTGGTAGGATATACTTGTTAAAAGGAAACAAGAGGTATATTTTACGAGAGAAAGGTGTGTTTTTATGTATATCAGAAAATCGGTTTTAAGAGGAATTGCAGCAATAGCAGGTATCATTATCCTTGCAGCAGTAGCAGTACTGTACTGTTTTACAGAGATTTCTATTCCAATGCCGGTATATGCCGCAGTATGGTTTGGGTGTCTGGCCGTGATGCTGGCATGTTCATCCGGAACACACTGATAGAATGAAAAGTCCGTGATCATATATTGTCATTGTTCTGTCATTTGATGTATAATTAGTTTGTGATAACTACATCATAAAGAGAACAGAACAAAGGGGGCCTGCGTATGAAGATTGATATGCACTGCCACGTAAAAGAAGGTTCGATCGACAGCAAGGTCGGTCTGGACGAATACATTACAATATTAAAGCAGCATGGATTCCAGGGAATGGTGATAACAGATCATGACACGTATAACGGATACCGGTACTGGAAAGAGAATATCAAAGGAAAGAAACATACAGACTTTGTAGTTCTTAAAGGCATAGAATACGATACAAGGGATGCAGGTCATATTATTGTGATCATGCCCGAGGGGGTTAAGATGAGGCTCCTCGAGATGAGGGGAATGCCGCTCGCGCTCCTTATTGATCTGGTCCACAGAAACGGCGGCGTGCTCGGACCCGCTCATCCATGCGGAGAGAAGTATATGAGTTTTACGCGTGCCAGGAGATTTTATCTGTCGCCGGAGATTACGAAGAGATTTGATTTTGTCGAGGCATTTAACAGCTGCGAGTCAACAGAATCCAATGCCGGTGCGGAAAAACTGGCCAGAAAATACGGTAAGGTAATGACCGGCGGAAGTGATGCGCATAAACCGGACTGTGTGGGGACAGGCTATACGATCCTTCCTGAACCGGTGACATGTGAAACGGAACTGATTTCGCTGATCCACAAGAAGACCGCGTTTAAGGCCGGAGGCACGCTCTACGGGAAGACGACAAAAGAAAAGATCGGAAAGATCAACAAACTGCTTGTGTATTCGTTCTGGGTATATAATAAGAGCGGCGAACTGCTTAAGCGCCGGGGGAGAAACAAGAAGATGGAAGAAGAACATCCGTTTGACCCGATCGATCCCATCGAACTGTATTATCATTCGTAGCAGTCTGCTGAAAAATATCAGATATGCAGTCTGAAAAGAAAAAGCTGCCTGTCAGTTATCTTCGTAACTGATAGACAGCTTTTCCGTTTTCTTGTGTTTCTGTGATCATTTTCTGTTTTATCATATATGGGAGGATCGAGTCGAGAAACTGTTTCGGATCCGTTACAGCAATCTGCTCCCTGCTGAAGGGCTGCTTTGCTGTCAGATTTTTTATGAAAGGCTCCAGTTCCTTTTCTGTCATGGCTCCGTTTTTCTTCAGCGCCTTTTTTACTTTTGATATACCTTTCGCGCTGAGCATATTGGAGAGATCCTGCTGCTGGCGTATTGAACGCCACAATCCCCACGCGTAGATGATCATCGTTGCAAGGGCGAAAAGGAGGACATAAGGAAGATATTCCAATATCATTTTACTTTCTCTCCTTTCCAGTGGATCAGACGGTTATCATGGAGGATCTCAAGGAATTTGATCAGTCTTGAAAGAGATTTCTCCATCTTCGGGAACCGGGAGTCAAGCTCTTTGGAGAGCTGGTGCACGTCTTTCATATCATCGATAGCGAGCCATACGAAACTGCCGTAGTCGTCCAGTTTCACATCGCTCACGCGGGGACGGTGGAAAAACTTCTGGGCGATCCTGTGGTAGAATCCTTTCCATTCAATGTAGACAGTGACCCTGTCGTTTTCATCAGTCTCGTATTCAATCTCCGGATTTTTTACCGGGATGTAGTCCAGATAATTGTTATCTTTCTTTTTCTTCATTACAGAGATTTCCTTTTTATCTAAATAAATATTATGTCCGCCTGCGCCGGAAGCTGTCCGGCTGCGGAGCTGGCCCATTGGTGAATCATAACATAACACAGAAAGAAACAGCCTGCAAGAGGCAGGCTGTTTTTCTTCTATTTATTTTTCTTTCTTCATGCAGCGTGTGTACAGGAAGTACAGAAGTGCAATGAAGATGATCAGACTTCCCCACTGCGGAAGCTGGAACGGAAGCTGGATCACTTTATCTACATGTACTACAGCGAGAACTGCCAGAACGATACCGATGATACCTTCGCCGGCGATCAGACCGGAAGTGAAGAGTACACCTCTGTCTGCGCGTGCTTTCTTCTCGTCGTCTGTTCCTTTGATCTTCTCAACGATGAAGCGGACAGCACCGCCTGCCATGATACCTGCACTTAAGCTGAATGGCAGGTACATACCTACTGCAAACGGCATAACCGGAACTTTCAGGATCTCTGCCACGATAGCGATGAACACTCCGATAAAGATCAGAGCCCACGGAAGTTCAGCATTCATGATACCTTCAACGAGCATCTTCATCATAGTAGCCTGAGCTGCCGGAAGTTCCTCTGTACCATAGTGCCATGCTTCGTTCAGCAGGTAGAGAACACCGCCGATAGCTGCAGCTGATACAACGACACCGATCATTTCACCGATCTGCTGTTTCTTCGGAGTAGCGCCGACAATGAAACCGGTCTTAAGATCCTGTGATGTATCTCCGGCGATTGCCGCGATGATACAGATGACACCGCCGATCGCGATAGCTCCGACCATACCTGTTGTTCCTGTTGTTCCTGTAACTTTCAGGAGCAGTGTGGCAATGATCAGTGTAGCAATAGCCATACCGGATACTGGGTTGTTGGATGAACCGATCAGTCCGACCATACGTGAGGATACGGATGCAAAGAAGAATCCGAAGATCACGATGATCAGTGATCCAACCGGGTTAACCGGGAATGTCGGGATGATCCAGATCAGGATCACGATCGCCAGAATGATCACAAGGAGGATCGGCATCGGCAGATCCTGCTGTGTACGCAGTGCGTTTTTCTGTGCGTGCTTCTTGCTCATGCTCGCCATTGCCTGCTTGAATGTGCGGACGATCAGCGGGAATGTCTTGATCAGGCTGATGATACCGCCGGCTGCAACGGCTCCGGCACCGATATATTTAATGTAGTTAGACCACAGAAGGGACGGACCGCCGCCCTCCATTGTGAGCATCTCGTTGATCGATACTTCTCCAGGGAAGATTGTTGCATCTCCGCCGAACAGTGCGATCGCCGGCATCAGAACGAACCAGCTTAATGTACCGCCGGCCAGCATATAGCTGGAGATCTTCGGTCCGCAGATAAATCCGACACCTGCAAGTGACGGGAGTACCTGGATACCGATCTGGGATCCTGCATAGCCCTTAAAAGCATATCCGATCTCACTCGGGAAGAGTTTGAGACCGTCTGCAACAAATTTGTAAAATGCAGCAACTCCGAGTCCTGTGAATACAGAACCAGCCTTGCTGCCGCCTTCCTCACCTGCAAGAAGAACTTCTGCACAGGCAGTTCCTTCCGGGAACGGAAGTGTTCCGTGTTCCTCTACAATAAGAGCCTGACGGAGCGGCACCATGAAGCAGACTCCGAGAAGACCGCCGAACAGTGCGATGAAGAAAATAGTGATAACGCTCGGGTAATCAATCTTTCCTTCCTCTGCCCAGAGGAAAAGTGCAGGCAGTGTGAAGATCGCGCCTGCTGCAAGAGACTCACCGGCAGAACCGATCGTCTGTACGAGGTTGTTCTCAAGGATGGAATCCCTGCGAAGGATCACACGGATGATTCCCATAGAGATAACTGCCGCCGGAATAGAAGCGGAGATTGTCATACCAACGAGAAGACCGATGTATGCATTCGCTGCGCCGAATACAACTGCAAGGATGATACCGATGAGAACAGAGGTTACCGTAAATTCCGGGACGATCTTGTCCGCAGGGATATACGGCTTGAACTCATTTTTGTTGTCCATGTTACATACATTCCTTTCTTTTGTTTTTTAACGACTTCTTAACGCAGTCTTGACCATTATATCACTTGACCATGCTAAAAGGAAGAAGAAATTTCATACAATTTTTACATATTGTCTATAATTTTTTTATATCTGAAATATACGTATGCTTTATACAGGATCCTATATCGGAAAACCGAACACAAAATGAATGAAGAAAATAATAAAATTTCAAAAAATAGATGATACATAACAAAAAGTCGAAGAAAACAGGGAAAAAAATGCAAGAAAGGATTGACGAACCGTCATTAATCGGATACAATACCATTCAGTGACTAAGAATAATGAAGAAAGAGTGGAGGAGTCCTGCAATGACTGCGTACAAAGATTTAAGTAGAGAAGAGTTATTGGAACTGAAGAGTGGGCTGGAGGCCCGTTTTACAGAGATCAAAGCCAAAGGGCTGAAACTGGATATGTCCCGCGGCAAACCGTCTGCCGAACAGCTTAATCTGTCCATGGAGATGATGGATGTATTAAACAGTGGTGCAGATCTGACCTGCGAAGACGGAGTTGACTGCAGGAATTACGGAGGCCTGGACGGAATCGCCGAGGCAAAACAGCTCCTTGCTGATATGATGGAAGTGCCGAAAGACAATGTGATCATCTTCGGAAATTCCAGTCTGAATGTTATGTATGATACAGTTGCACGTGCAATGACACACGGAGTACTCGGAAGCACACCGTGGTGCAAACTGGACAAAGTAAAATTCCTCTGCCCGGTACCGGGATATGACAGACACTTCGGTATTACAGAGCATTTCGGAATCGAGATGATCAACATCCCGATGACGCCGACGGGACCGGATATGGATCTGGTAGAGAAATATGTAAATGAGGATCCGGCAGTAAAAGGTATCTGGTGTGTGCCGAAATATTCCAATCCTCAGGGGATCACATACTCTGACGAGACAGTTTTCCGTTTTGCCAACCTGAAACCGGCGGCAGAAGACTTCCGTATCTATTGGGATAACGCATACTGCGTACATCACCTGTACGAAGATAAACAGGACTATCTGATTGAGATCCTGACAGAGTGCAAGAAAGCCGGCAATCCGGATATGGTTTACAAGTTCTCCTCTACATCCAAGATCAGCTTCCCGGG